>NZ_JASJWL010000008.1:0-126744 GCF_035019225.1 Pseudomonas sp. CCC4.1
AGATGTGTATAAGAGACAGCCCACAGGAGTGGTTTGACCGGCAACAGAGTATCTACAGGATCAGTAACCGCGGTCGAAATCCACTTCGCCACGCAATGCCTCACCCGCCTGATACGCACGCAAATTGTCGACAAACAGCTGGGCCATCATCGGTGGCGAGGTCGGCGCCGAGCTGTGCCCGGTCAACAGCAAGCCCCAGGCCGTCCAGAACGGATGCTTGGCCGGCAGCGGCTCCTGACGACAGACGTCAATCACCGCGCCCGCCAGATGCCCCACGCGCAAAGCCTCGACCAGATCGGCATCAACCACGGACACACCGCGCCCGGCATTGATGAATACGGCATTGGGATTGAACTGCGCAAACAGCTCGGCATCGTACACATCATGGGTGTCCGGGGTGTTGGGCAACAGGTTGATCACGTAATCCACCTGCCCCACCAGGCGCGGCAAGTCGCTCAGCACACCCACTTCCTTGAACGGTGCCAGCTCGCGGGCGGTTGTGGCGATGGCATGCAACTCAACGCCAAAAGGCAGCAGAAACTGCGCCACGGTCTGGCCAATATCCCCGGCCCCGACGATCAGCACCTTACGCCCGACCAGGCTCTGGCCCATGCGGTTATCCCACTTGCGCTCGACCTGGCTGACCAGCCGGGCCATGACTTCACGCTCGTGGCCGAGCATGTAGGTCAGAACGTATTCAGCCATTACCTGACCAAAAATACCCACGGCGCGGGTCAGTCGATAATCACGCTTTAGGCCTTCGGCCAACAACGGCGTGATGCCCGCCCAGGTCGACTGCAACCACGCAGGCTTGTGGCCCTGGCGCAGCAGGGTCGCCAGCAGGTCCGGCTGGCCCAGCCACACCGGGCATTCACCGGCCATGCGCGACAGTTCCTCGGAATCGCCGCTGGACTGCAGTTGCAGATCCGGGGCGAGGCGCTGCAGCAGTTGGGTGTACAGCGGGTAATCGTGCTCGGCAATCAGGACGCGCATGTTTCTAACCTTTCCAAAACACTGCCAGCGCCCGTCGCCGAGGTTTGCCCCGTCGCGTTCGGCCAGCGCCAATCAAAATGAGTCCGTTTCAGACAGGCGCCCGGAACCGGGCACCTGGCGCCGCACTTACATCGGGTCGTTGCGACGCAACAGCTCTTCAGGCAAGTGCTCGATGTATTCGTCTTCGGCCGGCGGCATTTGCAGGTGATAGCCCTGGCTCTCGAGGTTTTCCAGAACCTTGGTGATGTCTTCGCGCGACAGCTTGCGCTCGGGCGTCAGCACCAGATCAAAGGCGTGGATCGGCTTGCCAAAAGCCAGCATCAGCGGTTCCGGCACGCGCTCCAGGGCATCGGCCTTGAGTACATACAGGTACATTTCGTTGCGTTTGGTGCTGCGGTAGATCGAGCAAATACGTTTCAAGACAGTTCTCCAGCGGTGGCCAGGCAATCGAGCAAGGCCTGGCCCATCAACTCACGGCGCCAGCCGCGCAGTGATTCCGGCAATTGATAAGGGCCATTGGGGAAGCCGCTTTTAAGCAGGGCTTCCAGGGTTTTCTTACGCAGCATCAGTTCCGGCGCAATGTTCAGGCGCTCAGCTTCAGCCTGGCCGATGGCACGCAGACGCTTGATCAGCAACGCGGCTTCAACCGGCAACGGCTCGGGCACGGCGGGCGGCCATTGTTCCGGCGGCAGACTGCCAGCACGCTTGATCAGATCAAGCAAAAACTCACCGTCCTGACGCACGGTGCGCGGGTGCATGTCTTCAATGCGCGCCAGTGCCACCAGGTTATCAGGCTGGGTTTTGGCCAGAGGCCACAATGCATGCTCGCGTATCACGCGGTTGCGCGGCAGGTCCCGGGCACGGGCTTCGTGCTCGCGCCAGGCGCAGATTTCACGCAATACCGCCAGTTGGGCCCGTGACAGCTTCCACGCCAGCTTGGCTTCGCGGTACACCTCGTAAGGATCTGTTTCGCGGCGCAGGTTGGCGACCAGTTCGGCGCCATCTTCCAGCACCCAGCGGTACTTTTCCGCCGACAGGCGCGGATGCAGCAACTTGTAGACTTCAGCCAGGTGCACGGCATCTTCGGCGGCGTAGCTGATCTGGGTTTCCGACAACGGACGCTGCAACCAGTCGGAGCGGGTCTCGCCCTTGGGCAGATCGATATCCAGGACTTCCTTGACCAGGCGCGAATAGCCCATGGAGAAGCCCAGGTTCAGATAGGCGGCTGCCAGTTGGGTGTCGAACAGTGGCACCGGCAGGCTGCCGGTCAGGCGCAGTAAAACCTCAAGGTCTTCACTGCAGGCATGCAGCACTTTGACCACCGTCTGGTTTTCCAGCAGGTCGGCCAGGGGCTGCCAGTTGTCGATGGTCAACGGGTCGATCAGGTACGCCCGCGTGCCGTCGCCAATCTGGATCAGGCCGGCAATCGGGTAAAAGGTGTCGACCCGCATAAATTCGGTGTCGAGGGCTACGAACGGCAATTGTTGCCATTCGGCGCAATGCTGGCCGAGGCTATCGTTGTCGCGAATCCAGTGAATATCGATGGCCACACGGCTCTCCCTTGAAGAATGGCGCGCAGTATATATCGCCGCCAGGGATTACCGGACATTGCCTCGTCATGTTGTGCGCGAAAAAACCTACGAAACTTCCATATAAAACCCGCATCCCTAGAGTGATTTCCTCTATAAATTGCCTGGCTCAACGCCATTGAAGATTTGTTACAACACATTATGTGACAAGCCAGTCGGGCCACTGTGAGCGGGCACGAGTAGATTTGCGCACTAAAAACCGAGGATACCCCATGAAAATGACCTGCAAACTGTCAGCACTGGCACTTTCGCTGATAGGCCTTTGCTCTTTTGCCAGTAGTGCACTGGCAAAGGGTTCTGACCTGGATGCAGTGGTGCAAAACGGCGCCAGGCACGTAATGCAAGAATACGCCGTGCCCGGCCTGGTCATCGCCGTGAGCGCTAACGGCAAGCAACACTTTTACAGCTTCGGTGTCGCGTCCAAGGCCAGTAAAGAGCCAGTGACCCCCGACACGCTGTTCGAGGTTGGCTCGGTCAGCAAACTGTTTACCGCAACCCTGGCCACTTATGCTCAGGCCCAGGGCAAGCTTTGGCTGTCCGATACCGTCGGCAAATACGAGCCGGAACTTGAAGGCACACCCTTTGGCAAGGTAACCCTGGCCCATCTGGCCACCCATACTGCAGGCGGCTTCCCTTTGCAGCTGCCGGACAGCGTGCAGGACGAGCGCCAGTTGATGGATTACCTCAAACGCTGGAAACCCGCCTACCCGATGGGCACCCAGCGCAGCTACGCCAATCCAAGCATCGGCATGCTCGGCGTGATTGCCGCCAAAAGCCTGAACCTGCCGTTCACCCAGGCAATGGAGCAACAACTGTTCCCGGCACTGGGGCTGCACAACACCTACTACACCGTGCCCGCCAGCAAAATGACGTTGTATGCCCAGGGCTACGACAAGCAGGATGCACCGGTCAGGCTTAACTCCGGCGTGCTCGGCAATGAAGCCTATGGCGTGAAAACCAGCGCCCGCGACCTGATCCACTTTACCGAGCTCAACCTGGGCCAGGGCGAAACCAGCCCGCAGATTCGCAAGGCTCTGGCTGACACGCACATCGGTTATTTCCGCGTGGGCCCCATGACGCAGGATCTGATCTGGGAACAGTACCCTTACCCTGTCGAGCTCAAATCGCTGTTGGAAGGCAACTCGAACAACATGGCCTATGAAAACAATGACGCCATCGCCCTGAATCCGCCTCTGGCCCCACAACAGGCGGTATGGGTCAACAAGACCGGCTCAACCGGCGGCTTTGGTGCCTACGCGGTGTTTGTGCCTGCCAAGCAAAAATCGATCGTCATTCTGGCCAACAAGAACTACCCCAACGACGCACGGGTCAAGTTGGCATACGAGGTGCTCAAGGCCCTGGACTAAATGTCCTTGCGCAAGATGTAGATGCTGCCCATGCCACAACCGGGCAGCACTTCGTACTGTTTGAGGATACTGAAGCCTGCCCGCTCAAATTGACCTTCAATTTCGTCCTTGTTCACCACGATACGGAGCGGGTCACAGCCCTGCTCCGCCGCACGACCAAGGGGCACAGAAAGGATCAGGCCGTCACGACTGACCCTGTGCAGCTCGCGCAAAATGGCCTGGCGATGATCGCTGTCGCGCACATGGTGGAACAACTGCATGCAAAAAATGCAGTCCACGGCGTTTTCCGAAATATCGATGGAAAACACCGAGCTTTGAAACAGCTTGATGCGCGCCAGCAGGCCGGCGGGATGGTGGGTTTGTGCGTGATCGAGCATGGCCTGCGACGAGTCGCAGGCCAGGATCACCCGATTGCCATGCTCGGCCAAAATCGGCCAGAAACGCCCGGCTCCGCAAGCCAGATCCAGGATCAGTCCAGGCTCGCCCGCAACCTTGAGCGCCCGGCGCACCAGGCGCCGCTCGCGCCACAACACGAACCTGCGGGCAAGCCCTTGGGGCTGTACTTGCAGGCAAACCTTCGCATGCTCGCGGTCAAACTGCTCGGCGAGCTCATGCTCTATAGGGGTGGAAGGTGGCTGCGATGACATGGGCCCGCGAACTCTTGTGTTTGATGATGATCAACGCAGAGATTATCGGGGCACCAGTGAAAAAATTGTCACAAAACCATGAAAACAGGCGGGTCACGCCTGCTGCAAATACCAGCGCCAGTCCTGCTCGCCCACTTCGCCCATGAATTGACGGTATTCCGCGTTTTTCACGGCCAGGTAGACCTTGAGAAACTCCGGACCGAAGGCTTCTTTTGCCCACTCCGAAGCCTGCAACGCCCGCAAGGTGGTCAGCCAGTCGGTCGGCAACCGCTCGCTGGCCTGGGCATAGCCATTGCCTTCGACCGGCGCACCCGGGTCGAGTTGCTCGCGAATGCCACGATGGATTCCTGCCAGAATAGCTGCCGCGGCCAGGTACGGATTGGCATCGGCACCACATATGCGGTGTTCGATATGCCGTGAAAACGCCGGACCACCGGGCACCCGCAGGCTCACCGTACGGTTGTCCACGCCCCAGGTAGCGGCCAGCGGCGCATAACTGTTGCTCTGGAATCGGCGGTAGGAGTTGGCATTGGGGCAAAACATCAACAGTGAATCGAGCAAAGTGCTGAGCATTCCGCCCACCGCCTGCCTGAGTAACGGCGTACCGTCCGCTGCCTCGCTGGCAAACAGGTTGTTGCCGTCCTTGTCGGCCAGGCTCACATGCATGTGCATGCCGGTACCGGCCAGATCATCGAAAGGCTTGGCCATAAAGCAGGCAACCATCCCGTGCTTGTGCGCCACGCCTTTGACCAGGCGCTTGTAGCGCACCGCTTCGTCCATTGCCTGCAGCGCGTCACTGCGATGCTCCAGGGTAATTTCCACCTGCCCCGGCGCATATTCGGAAATCGCCGTGCGTGCAGGTATCCCCTGGAGCTTGCAAGCGCTGTACAAGTCGGCCAGAAACGGCTCGATCTGTTCCAGCTCGCGCAAGCCGTAAACCTGGGTCGCCCGCGGGCGCTGGCCATCAGCATCACGGGCCGGTTGCGGGCGACCGTTGCTGTCGCGCTGCTGATCGAGCAGATAAAACTCCAGCTCCGCCGCCATCACCGGGTAATAGCCATCGGCCTTGAGGCCATCGATAACCTTGGCCAGCAAGTGCCGGGGGTCGGCCACTGTGGCGGGCATGCCCTGTTGGGGATGCATGCTGACCTGTACTGCCGCCGTGGGAATCAGGCGCCACGGCATGGGCTGCAAACTGCCGCTGACGGGATAGGCACGGCAGTCGATATCGCCCACATCCCACACCAGGCCGGTGTTTTCCACATCATCGCCGTTAATGCTCAAGCCCAGAATCGTGCTCGGCAGCGGCCGACCGCTCTCGTAGACCGCCAGCAACTCGTCGCGGTGCAGCAACTTGCCGCGAGGCACGCCGTTATTGTCGATGATGAACAGTTCGAACATCTCGATGTGGGGATGTAATTCCAGAAAATCCAGGGCTTGTTGCAGCGGGGCAAACGCGGTTGCAGCACTCATGGCAATACTCATCGGTTCGTATCAGACAGGCGCCGGGGCGCACATATTCAGGATTTGACGGCACGATGAAGATCCGGCGGGCGGGCATGACGGCAGTGAAACAGGGCCCAGAAGGCCTGCCAGGGGCACTGAATGCTGCTCATACCTGCAACCGTTGCCAAAAAGGGAACCCAGCCTCACACGCCCGGGTGGGTTGTTTAAATGCAGGGATTTATACCTTTGGTTACATCGGCGCTAAACAATCAAGCCTCTGTGGGAGCGGGCTCTGTGAACGTTTCAATCCCCGGCAAGGTCGCATGCAGTGTCTATCCTGCTTGATCCACCCTACTGCTTCGAGGAGCCCGCACCATGACCAGAACGGTTGCCGATTTCATCACCGAAACCCTGCAGCAAGCCGGCGTAAAGCGTGTATTTGGCGTGGTGGGTGATTCCCTCAATGGCTTTACCGACGCCTTGCGTCGCCAGGAGCAGATTGAGTGGATCCATATGCGCAACGAGGAGTCCGCCGCATTCGCCGCCGGGGCCGAAGCCCATTTGACCGGCGAGCTGGCGGTTTGCGCCGGCAGCTGTGGCCCCGGCAACCTGCACTTGATCAATGGCCTGTTCGACGCCCATCGCAGCGGAGTACCGGTGCTGGCACTGGCCGCTCACATCCCCGGCAGCGAAATCGGTATCGACTATTTTCAGGCCACCCACCCCGAAAGCCTGTTCAAGGAATGCAGCCACTACGTTGAACTGGTGTCCCGCCCTGAGCAGCTGCCGCAGATTTTGCATCGGGCCATGCGCACAGCCATCGCCAAACGCGGAGTGGCGGTGGTAGTGATTCCGGGGGATGTGGCGCTGCAAGCGACCGAGGCCAAGGTGGCGCAATGGCTCAAGCCTGCCCAGCCGCTGGTCTGTCCCGCCCCGCCCGATATCGACCGGCTGGCGTCGTTTCTCAATGACGGCAAGAAAGTCACACTGCTGTGCGGCGCAGGCTGCGCCGGTGCCCATAGCGAAATCCTGGCCCTGGCCGAGCGGTTGAACGCGCCCATCGTGCATGCCCTGCGCGGCAAGGAACATGTCGAATACGACAACCCCTATGACGTCGGCATGACCGGCCTGATCGGCTTCGCCTCGGGTTACAAGGCGATGATGAACTGCGACACCCTGCTGATGCTGGGCACCAACTTTCCTTATCGCCAGTTCTATCCCGAGCACAGTTATATCGCACAGATCGACCTGCGCCCCGAAGCCCTGGGCAATCGCTGCCCGCTGCAACTGGGGCTGCTCGGTGATGTGAAGCTGACACTTGAGGCAGTATTGCCCAAGGTGATGCAAAACCCCGACCGCGACCACCTCGACCAGGCGCTGGACGATTACAAAAAAGCCCGGGAAGACCTCGACGCCCTGGCGGAAAGTGGCCCTGGCAGCTCTATCATCCACCCCCAGTACCTCAACCGGCTGGTCAGTGAGCTGGCGGCAGAGGATGCGATTTTTACCTGCGACGTTGGCACCCCCACTGCGTGGGCAGCCCGCTATTTGAAAATGAACGGCAAACGGCGCCTGATCGGCTCGTTCAACCACGGCTCGATGGCCAATGCCATGCTGCAGGCCATCGGCGCACAGGCGACATACCCGGATCGCCAGGTTATCTCAATGTCCGGCGACGGTGGTTTCACCATGATGATGGGTGACTTCCTCACCCTCAGCCAGGTGGGCTTGCCGGTCAAGGTCATCGTGCTCAACAACGGCACCCTGGGTTTTGTCGAAATGGAAATGAAGGCAGCGGGCTTCCCGGATGTGGGTTGCGACCTGAAAAATCCGGACTTTGCGGCAATGGCCCAGGCCATGGGGGTTAAAGGGATTCGCGTGGAGCATCCATCCGAACTGGAAGCGGCGCTGCGCGAAGCCTTCGCCCATGACGGCCCGGTGCTGGTGGATGTGGTCAGCGCCCGTCAGGAGCTGGTCATGCCGCCGACCAAGACGTTCGAACAGGCCAAGGGCTTCAGCCTGTTTATGCTCAAGACCGTGATGGACGGCCGCGCCCGGGAGCTGATCGACCTGGCCAAAGTCAACTTGTGGCGCTGATTAACTCTCCAATAACCGCAGTACTTTGTGGGAGCGGGCTTGCTCGCGATGAAATTGACGCGGTTTACCTGACAGACCGCGCCGCATGCATCGCGAGCAAGCCCGCTCCCACAGGGAGACCTTGACCGGAAACAGAGTTTCTACACGATTGAAAACCGCTACAGCTTGCGATCACGAGCAGCTCTCGCCTAATATACGTTCCATATACATTTCATATTGGAACGCTGATGGGCATCGTCAAGATATCCGAGCAGATGCACGAAAACCTGCGGGTCGCCAGCAACGCGCTGAGCCGCTCGATCAATGCACAAGCCGAGCACTGGATGCGGATCGGCATGCTGTCCGAACTGCACCCCAACCTTGATCACAACCAGATCTGCCGCCTGCTGGTGCGGGCCGAGCAGGCTGGCGGCCTGGACTTGAATGTGGCACTGCAAGACACCCCCCTCGCAACCGGAGCACATTCATGAAGGCCAGCGTCGTTATCAACACCCCGGCGCAAATCGCCCAGTCCAAGGTCGCGGGCAAGCTGGCCGCCGAAGTGCTGGCCATGATCGGCGAGCACGTCAAGGCCGGGGTCACCACCGACCAGCTCGACCGGATCTGCCACGATTACATCGTCAACGTGCAAAAGGCCATCCCCGGCAACGTGGGCTATCACGGTTTCCCCAAAACCGTATGTGCTTCGGTCAATGAAGTGGTATGTCACGGCATCCCGTCCAACCGCGTGCTGCGCGACGGCGATATCGTCAATATCGATATCGCCGTGGTCAAGGATGGCTGGTTCGGCGATACCAGCCGCATGTACTTTGTCGGCGAGCCAAGCCCCGCAGCCCGGCATCTGGTGAAAACCACCTACGACGCCATGTGTGCCGGGATCCGCATGGTCCGCCCGGGCGCAACCCTGGGCGATATCGGCCACGCCATCCAGACCCTGGCCGAGAAAGAAGGCTTCAGTGTGGTACGCGAGTATTGCGGCCACGGCATCGGCAAGGTCTATCACGACGAACCGCAGGTGCTGCACTACGGTTATCCGGGCCAGGGCATGAAGCTCAAGACCGGCATGATTTTCACCATCGAACCGATGCTTAACGCTGGCAAGCGCCATGTGAAGACGCTGCCTGACCACTGGACTGTCGTGACCAGGGATGGCTCGCTGTCGGCCCAGTGGGAGCATATGGTGGCCGTGACTGACGACGGCTTTGAGGTGCTGAGCCCGTGGCCGGACACCCTGGCCGAGTACCCCGCCATTGTTTGACGGGCACTACACAGGGACGGCGCCATGACTGTTGAAAGCTACGACCAACTGGCGATCTTCGCGGTAGTTGCCCAGGAGCGCAGCTTTACCCGCGCCGCCGCCCGCCTGGGCATGTCGCAACCGGCCCTGAGCCGGGCCATGCGCCAGCTCGAGGAACGCCTGGGGGTGCGCCTGCTGGCGCGCACTACCCGCAGCGTTGCCCCGACCCAGGCGGGCGAGCACCTGCTGCAGGTGATCGCCCCACGCTTCGACGAGATCAACAGCGAGCTGGCGCTGCTCAGCAAGTTCCGTGACCGGCCAGCGGGCAAATTGCGCATCACCGCAGGGGAACATGCGGCGATTGCGGTGCTGCAGCCGGTGCTGGCGCGGCTGCTGCCCGACCACCCGGACTTGAGCATCGAGATTATCGTCGACTACGGCCTGACCGATATCGTCGCCGAGGGCTTCGATGCTGGCGTGCGCCTGGGCGAACAGGTGGCCAAGGACATGATTGCCATGCGCATCGGGCCCGATATGCGCATGGCGGTGATCGGCTCCCCCGCTTACTTCAGCCACTACCCCAAGCCGGTGATCCCGGCCGATCTCATGGCGCACAACTGCATCACCCTGCGCATGCCTACCCACGGCGGCCTGTTTATGTGGGAATTCGAAAAAAACGGCCAGGCACTCAACGTGCGGATCGAAGGCCAACTGGTGTTCAACAACATTGCCATGCGCCTGGAATCAGTCCTGCAGGGGCTGGGCCTGGCCTATATGCCGGAAGACGTGGTACGGCCCTATATCGAGCAGGGCCGCCTGATCCGTGTGCTGGAGGACTGGTGCGAACCCTACTCCGGCTACCACCTCTACTACCCGAGCCGACGCCAGTCCTCCCCGGCCTTCACCCTGCTGCGCGAAGCCTTGCGTTACCCAGGCTGAGGAGGTGCCAGCTCACGGCTTTGCCCGTCCACCCCGCAGCCAGCATGGCAGGGCTCTGAAACTTAACGGCTCTGGTATTGCTCATCCGTCACTTTCTCCATCCAGGTCACGCTCTTACCGTCCACGCTGCCGGTGACGGCCAGATGAGTCATGGCACCGTCCGCTGCGGCGCCGTGCCAGTGTTTGACGCCCGGTGGGCAAACCACCACATCGCCGGGGTGGATTTGCTGCACCGGATTGCCCCACTCCTGGGTCAGTCCCACGCCGGACACCACCACCAGCCGCTGCCCGGCCGGGTGAGTGTGCCAGGCGGAGCGGGAGCCCGGCGCAAAGGTGACGTAGGCACCCGAAGCGTTGATTTCCTCGCTGGCGGCAAACAGCGGATCGACCCGTACCTGCCCGGTAAAGTAGTCCTCGGGACCCGCTGTCGAGGCCTGGTCGGCGCTGCGGGTGATCTGCTGCGCCCGGGCCTTGTCGTCAACGGCTGACGATCCGGCGGCACCCGCCAGGGGGGCCGCAACACACATGGCAAGTGTCCACAGTGTCCGCTTCATGCAAACCTCCCGGAATCAGAGTGTTCTGGCATAGAAATCAGCCAGCTGGTTAATGGCAGTGTCCACATATTCAGGCACCCAGTAGGTCTGGATATGGGTCGCACCATCGATCTTGAACAGTGTCTTGTCCTGGGTGCCCGTGGCCCTGGCGAAGGCCTGCTCGGTCATATACAGGGTGTCGGCCTTGCTGCCGGCAATCATCAGCAACGGTTTGTTGAGCAATTCGAGCTGGTTGGTGGCGTCGAAACTCATCAGGTCCATCAGGCTGCTGAGGGTGTATTTGAAGGTCGAGTTGGGGTGGGAGTGGGTTTTGCCGTAATACTCGAAACCTTCGCGATACAGATCAAAGGGCAGCTTGGCGATCTGCTCGTCGGTGAGTTTGACATCGCCGGTGTAGATTACTTCGCCACCTGCCGCTTCCTGGGCACGGGCAGCGGAGGCCTGCTGCAGACGCTCCTGGAGGGTGTCCAGTTGCGAATCCATAAAGCCATTACGGCGTACCAGACCTGAATTGAACATGCTCACGGTGGCAATCGACTGGAAGCGCTTGTCGCTCTGCCCGGCCTTCAGGGCATAGCCACCGCCGCCGCAGATGCCCAGCAGGCCCATGCGCTCGGGGTCGACCCCAGGGTAACTGGCAATAAAATCGGCCATGCCGTGGATGTCTTCAACACGGTTGGCAGGCTTGTCCACGTTGCGCGGCTGACCGCCGCTGGCGCCCTGGTAGGCGGCGTCGGCGGTGATGGTGATATAGCCCCTGTCCGCCAGGCGCTGGGCATACAGGCCCGCCACCTGTTCCTTGACCCCGCCGTTGGGGTGCGCGACGACAATGGCGGGGTATTTCTTGCCCGCATCGTAATTGGCGGGGGTGTACACATTGGCGGCGATGTCCAGGCCATTGAGCTGGTAGGTGACCGGGTGGATATTGACTTTGCCTGGCTCGTTGCGAGTGATCGCACCCGCGTAGGTCAGGGTGAACAGGTTGGTCTTGTAGTCCCCCGCCTCCGCGGCGGACATGCCGACCATTGCGGCCATAAACGTGGCTTTAAGCACCGTAAACGTCACAGGAATCTCCCTTTCAAGTTAAAACTTCTGTAGGAAACGGCCACCAGAGGTGTGCGCGTATTCAATACAGAAGTAACTTAGCGCGTAGGAATTCATTGATAAACGCGGCTTTATTGATAGCACTTATACCAATTACGCATAAATCCACCGACTGGTGATTGGCACCCGCCGTCGGCCGCAAGCGGGCGATAGCCGCAGCTCAGCAATTATTCTTGTTTACGGGTGTGACAGAGCGCTCACCCCTACCTACTCTGCTAGTGACCTGCGCACCGCCAGGTTCTGGAGTCCAAACCTCTATTCAAGTTTTTTTGCGCTTATCGAACATGCCCATGACCGACAGCTTTAAACCATCACGCCCATTGCCCGTAAACCTGCGCGGCCTGATCCTCTGCATTGTTCTGGCGTCAGTCCTGGCGACCCTGTGCAACAGCCTTGTGGTGGCCTATCGCGTACAACGCGACGCCCTGATCCATTCGACCCTGGAGTCCAATGCTGCCTATGCGGCAAAAGTTGCCTCCAGCATTGGTGAGTTCTTGCGCGCAGCCCACAACAACCTGAACTACAGCGCCAAAATCCTCGGCAAGCACTGGGACGATCCCCAGGTGCTGCATGAAGAAGCCTTGAGGCTGGAGGCACAGGATCAGTATTTCAACTCCGTCGAAATCCTCGATGCCAACGGCAAAGTCCTGGCCTCGAATCCGCCACAGGCGCAGATTGTCGGTTCCAACGTCCCGGCCAGCGGTATCAGGCAAGTACTCCAAGAGCGCCGGGCACTGGTCAGCTCGACCTATGTATCCCGCCAGGGCAACTTGATCGTATTCGTATCAGAACCTGTTTTCAGCAAGGCCGGTGTGTTTCTCGGCGCCGTGGTCGGGTCTATTTACCTGCTTGATCAAAGTGCCTTGCACACCGTCATCAGCAGCCACTTTCATCACGAAGGCACTTTTGCGTTTGTGGCCGACAGCAATCGTCGACTGCTCTACCACCCCAATCCTGCGCGTATCTCTGAAGTGCTTGGTGAAAACCTTGCGGTTGATGCGGCCCTGGGCGGCGAACGCGGTTCGATGGAAATAAGGAATTCCGAAGGCGTCGAAATGCTGGCAGGTTACAGCCAGGTCCCGGACTCAAATTGGGCGGTAGTGGTGCAACAACCCAGGGAGCATAGTCAGGCGACCTTGCGCCGGCTTATGCACGACATGATCATGGGCATGATTCCGGCCGGGCTTCTGGGGATGGTACTGGTATTCGTCGGCACAACGCTGATCGCCCGGCCCCTGCGCCTGCTGTCTGCCGCGGCGCAACAGTTGTCCGCGCCGCAGACTACGGAGTTGCTGCAACGTATCAACGCCTGGTACCACGATGCTTCGGCCATCCGCCAGGCCATGCTGGCGGGCGTGCAACTGCTGCAGCAAAAGCTTGGCCGCCTCAGCCACGAGGCGCAAAGTGACCCTCTCACCGGCCTGGCCAATCGCCGGGCCATGGAAGAACTACTGAGCGTGCTGGAGCAGACCCAGCAGCCCTACACGGTACTGGCACTGGATATTGATCATTTCAAGCGGGTCAATGACACATTCGGGCATGACGCTGGCGACGTTGCACTCAAGCAGGTTGCCGAAATCCTCAAGCAAAACTCACGGGCAAACAACCTGGCATGTCGCAGCGGCGGGGAGGAATTTTCGCTGCTGCTACCGGATACCACGCAAGAAACGGCCAGAGCCATCGCCGAACGCATACGCCAAAGCATCGCAGACGCTCGCATACCGCAAGTCGGCAACCTGACAATCTCCATAGGTGTTGCCAGCAAGGCCGGCGCGCCAATGACACCGCAGCAAGTACTAAAACTGGCCGACGAACGCCTTTACCGTGCCAAGGAAAGCGGGCGCAACCGGGTGGTGTCTGCCTGAGGGGAAATGGGCACCGCATTTATCGACGCCCACGAAAAAGCCCCTGAAATGTTCAACCATTTCAGGGGCTTCGTCTTGTTCAATAATGGCGGAGAGATAGGGATTCGAACCCTAGGTACTGTCGCCAGTACAACGGATTTCGAATCCGTCCCATTCGGCCACTCTGGCATCTCTCCAACGGCGCGAATAATAGCGCGGTTTTTGATTATGGCAAAGCCTTTTTTCAAAAAAACCGCGCTGTATCAGTTGCTTGCGCGCCTTTACTGCTTAAAGTGGGACGCCGAGGCGGTTTGCAACTTCTTCGTAGGCTTCGATTACGTCGCCCAGACCCTGACGGAAGCGGTCCTTGTCCATTTTCTTGCCGGTAGCCTTGTCCCACAGACGGCAGCCGTCCGGGCTGAATTCGTCACCCAGGACGATGGAGCCGTCGTGGAATACGCCGAACTCAAGTTTGAAGTCGACCAGCAGCAAGCCAGCGTCATCGAACAGCTTGTTCAGTACGTCGTTGACCTTGAGCGACAGTTCTTTCATGCGAACCAGTTGCTCGGCAGTGCCCCAACCGAAAGCCACGACGTGGGATTCGTTGATGAACGGGTCGCCCTTGGCGTCGTCCTTGAGGAACAGTTCGAAGGTGTACGGGTTGAGCTTCATGCCCTCTTCCACACCCAGACGCTTGACCAGGCTGCCCGCTGCGTAGTTACGCACAACGCACTCGACCGGGATCATGTCGAGTTTCTTCACCAGGCACTCGTTGTCACCCAGCAGTTTGTCGAATTGGGTCGGCACGCCGGCTTCTTCGAGTTTCTGCATGATGAAGGCGTTGAACTTGTTGTTCACCATGCCCTTGCGATCAAGTTGTTCGATACGCTTGCCGTCGAACGCCGAAGTGTCGTTGCGAAACAGCAGGATCAAGCGGTTTTCGTCGTCGGTCTTGTAAACCGATTTCGCTTTACCGCGATAGAGTTCTTCACGTTTTTCCATGATGGGCTCCGCATGCTAAGTAGGTGGGCTAGGCGATTGTGCGCCAGTCGAGCCCTGAATCTTGATCGGCCAGTTGCAGCCAGTCCGGGTCGCACCCTAGGGTGTCGACAAAACATTGCCGGGCCAGCTGCGGCAGGTTGTTCTTGCTGCTGAGGTGGGCCAGTACCAGGTGTTGCAGGTCTTGCCAGCCCAACTCGGCCACCAGGCTTGCGGCCTGGTGGTTGTTCAAATGTCCTTCCTGGCCCCCTACCCGGCGCTTGAGAAACGCAGGGTAGTGACCACGGGCAAGCAGGTCCCGACAGTGGTTGGCTTCAATCATCAGCGCATCCAGGTCGCGATAGCTGTCCAGCACGCCAGCACAATACGAACCCAGGTCGGTCAGCAAGCCGAACCGCCGCTTGCCGTCACTGAATACATACTGGGTGGGCTCCTGGGCATCATGGGCGACCAGGGTCACACTGATATTCAAGGCTCCGATTTGCAGCGTCTGGCCACCCGCCACGTAACCGGCGGCCTCCAGAGGCTTGCGCATCCCGCGCTGGGTACCACGACTCATGTACACCGGCAAATTGTAGCGCCGCGACAGCAAACCCACGCCATGCACATGGTCGGCATGTTCGTGGGTGACCAGAATCGCGCTCAGCTGGTGAGCGCTGATGCCCAGCCTGGCGAGACGACGCTCGGTTTCTCGCAACGAGAAACCGCAATCGACCAGTACATAGGTGCTGTCGCTGGCTATCAGCGTGCCATTCCCTTGGCTACCACTGCCGAGAACGGCAAAACGCATACAATCAGCCCAGGTTGTCTTGGATAACGCCCAGCACCTTGCGCGCCACTTCTGGCGAGGCAACGGTGTTGATGTTTTCTTCGACGGTCACTTGCACGCTTTCACCCACCTTGCTCAGGCGAACCTGATAGCGCTGGGCACGGGCTTCAACTTCTTCCTTGTCCGGCTTGCTGCCAAAGAGACCGGAGAAGAAACCAGGTTTCTCGTCCTTCTTCTCGGCTTTTTCGGCGAGGTTGATGTAGTACAGGCCCAACGTGCGGTTGATGTCTTCAACGCGCCATTCGCCCTGTTCAAGTGCACGACCTACGCTAGACCAGGCACGGTCGAGGTCTTCGGTCAGGGTCAGCACCGGGTTGCCGCTGCCGTCTTCGTTCAGGCTCACACGCGCAGGGGTGTCGAAATCACGGGCAGCCAGCAGCGAAACCGAACCGCCCTTCTCGGCGTTGCGGCTCATGCTGATCAGCATTTCATCAACCAGGGCTGCATCCAGACCGGTGTTGACCGAGCGGTTGCCAAAGTCGACGTTGGCACTGCTACCGGCCGGGCGGTTGGCACTGACCACGTAGATTTCGCTGGTATTGCGCTGCACACCCGGCTCGATGCGTACCCGCAGGCGGGTTTCGCTGTCGGAGGCCAGGCCGCTGCTGCCCACATGGCGGGCGATCGGAGCGGAAAGCTCGTCAGCACGCTGCCAGCTCGTGGTGAACTCGCCGGTTTGCGGGCGCTGTTCGTCGATGCGGAAGCCATTGTCCTGGAAGAACTGCATCGCTACCGGCCAGACTTCTGACGGCGAACGCTGCGCCATGACCCAGCGGCTGTCGCCACTTTTCTGCAGGCTGAAATCGCTGGCACTGGCGGCTACAGCCAACGGCTGTGGACGCGGTACTTCAAACTCGCCCTTGACGTTGTCGTCGGGCACATTGCTGGGGATCGGCAACAGCGGCACAAGGCGCTTGTCAGTCTGGACACCCGGCGGCAACTGCATTGGAGCGGTTTGACGCGCCTCCAGGTAGTCGCTGCCACGGTCGCGGAAGTAACCCTCTTGACCCCACAGCCAACCGCAGCCGCTGGTGCTGGAAATAATCACGGCTAGTGCGGAAAGTCCGGCCAATCGCTTCATGCGTAGTGCTTCCTCAATTAAACCAAGACACCGGACTGGCGCATTGCCTGACGCAGTGGTTCGTGGCAAGGCTCGCTGAGCCAGGTGAGTGGCAGACGGATACCGTCCGACATCATGCCCATCTCATGCAGCGCCCATTTCACGGGGATAGGGTTGGATTCGATAAACAGGGTTTTATTGAGCGGCATCAGCTTTTCGTGCAGCGCGCGGGCAGTGTCGGCATCGCCACGCATCGCAGCAGCGCACAGGTCGCTCATGTCACGCGGAGCAACGTTGGCGGTTACCGAGATATTGCCCTTGCCGCCGAGCAGGATCAGCTCGACTGCGGTGGCGTCGTCGCCGGAGTACACCAGGAAGTCGCTGCTCACCCCTGCCAGAATGGCCGGTACGCGCGTCAGGTCGCCGGTGGCTTCCTTGATACCGATGATGTTCGGCACGGTGGAAAGACGAATGACGGTAGCCGGCAGCATGTCGCAGGCGGTACGGCCCGGAACGTTGTACAGGATCTGCGGGATATCGACCGCTTCGGCGATCGCCTTGAAGTGCTGGTACAGGCCTTCCTGGGTCGGCTTGTTGTAATACGGTGTCACCAGCAGACATGCATCGGCGCCAGCGGCCTTTGCATTGGTGGTGAGTTCGATCGCTTCACGCGTCGAGTTGGCGCCCGTGCCGGCAATCACCGGAATGCGCCCTGCAACCTGCTTGACGACATGACGAATCACTTCAATGTGTTCGTTCACATCCAGAGTTGCCGATTCACCTGTAGTGCCAACGGCAACAATGGCGTTGGTGCCCTCTTGCAGGTGAAAGTCCACCAGTTTGCTCAGAGCGTCCCAATCAAGACGACCTTGTGCATCCATAGGTGTGACCAGTGCCACCATACTGCCCGCAATCATGCAACCGCTCCTGCCGGAAAAAGAGAGCCGTAATGGTACTGGCGCCATGACCCTTGCACAAGCAACAGCGCGCCCGATGAGCATTCCCCTTCGCGTTGCTTTTCGCTACCCTTCAGCCTTTGATTGGTACTGATGTGTGCGCAAGTCTGTTTCACAGGCCCTCAGCAAGCGCCAAAAGCCCCGCCCAAACGCCACCGAGCACGTTTTGCAGAGCCTGCAAACCGCCTGGAACGCAGTATTGACGGGCTTCTGACGCTCAAGTGTTACCTGATACTCAACTTGCCTCCCATCGACCGTACTGACCGCTCATCGTTTTAGGAAGGTTGAATGTCCACCCCCACAGTTCGCGAACAATTCCTTGTCATCAGTGCCCTTGGCGCCAACCCAATGGAGCTGACTAACGTGCTGTGCCGCGCCAGCCATGAAAATCGCTGCGCTGTCGTGACCTCGCGCCTGACTCGCCACGGCGAATGCAGTGCCCTGGTCCTGGAAGTTACCGGTAGCTGGGACGCCCTGGCACGCCTTGAAGCTGGCTTGCCTGCGCTGGCCAAAAAGCACGCGTTCAGCGTCAATGTAGTACGCAGTGCGGCCCTTGAAACCCGCCCGCAGGCGCTGCCGTACGTGGCCTATGTCAGCTCGGCCTACCGCTCGGACATCATCAACGAGCTGTGCCAGTTCTTCATGGACCACAACGTCGAGCTGGAAAACCTGACGTGCGATACCTATCAGGCGCCACAAACCGGCGGCACCATGCTCAACGCCACCTTCACCGTGACCTTGCCGGCCGGCGTGCAAATCAGCTGGCTGCGTGATCAGTTCCTCGACTTCGCCGACGCGCTGAACCTGGACGCACTGATCGAACCTTGGCGCCCACAGAACCCGATGTAAGGAAACCGACTCAATGGCTGTTGCAATTGACCAACCCGTAGACGATTTCCAGATCCCGGCGACGAGTGAAAAAACCGTCAGCCTGTCGCAGCTCAAGGGCAAGCAGGTAGTGATCTACTTCTATCCCAAGGACAGCACGCCGGGCTGCACCACTGAGGGCCAGGGTTTTCGCGACCATTACGCCGAGTTCCAGGCGGCCAATACCGAAGTGTTTGGTGTGTCCCGCGACAGCCTCAAGTCCCATGAGAACTTCAAGGCCAAGCAGGGTTTTCCGTTTGAGTTGCTGAGCGACAAGGACGAAGCCCTTTGCCAGCTGTTTGACGTGATCAAGCTGAAAAAGCTGTACGGCAAGGAGTACCTTGGCGTGGATCGCAGCACCTTCCTGATCGACAAGGACGGCGTGTTGCGTCACCAATGGCGCGGCGTGAAAGTGCCAGGCCATGTCGAGGCAGTGCTGGAGCAGGCCAAGGCGCTGAATAACGGCTAAGCAAAACTCTGTGGGAGCGGGCTTGCTCGCGATTCAGGCGACGCGGTTTGTCAGGCAAACCGCATAGACCTATCGCGAGCAAGCCCGCTCCCACATGAGTCACAGCGTATTACTGACGCACCAACCGCACATTCTGGAACTCGACCGCTTCGGTGCTGCGGTACGGGTTGATATCCAGCCCACCACGGCGCACATAGCGCGCATACACGGTCAACTTCTCGGGCTTGAGCAAACGCTGCAGGTCGAGAAAGATCCGCTCCACACACTGCTCATGAAAATCCGAATGCTGGCGAAAGCTCACCAGGTACGCCAGCAAACTGGCGTGATCCAGCGCCGCCCCACGGTACTCGACCACCACCGTGCCCCAGTCCGGCTGACTGGTGACCGGGCAGTTGGATTTGAGCAAGTGGCTGTAGACGCTTTCTTCAACCACCTGGGAATCGTCGCACTTGAGCAATTCAGGACGCGGCTGCGCGTAATCACTGACCGTGATATCCAGGTCATCAATGCACACACCCGGCAATACGGCTACGCCATCAGCCTGAACTTCATCCAGACTGCGTACGCGCACGCTGACAGGCTTGCCGGATGCGGCCGACAAATCTGCACGCAATGTAGCCTCAAGGCTCGGGGTATCGGCAAATACCGTCTGGTTCAGCGAGTTGAGATACAGCTTGAACGACTTGGACTCGACGATATTCGGCGAATCGGCGGCAAAGCAAAACTCGCCAATGGCCACCACCGGTTTGCCCGATGGCAACAACCAGGACAGCTCGAAGCAGGTCCAGAAATCCACGCCGACATAAGGCAGCGTTTCGGCGCTCAGCCCCAGCTCGGCCCATTTCGCCGCGCGCGGGATCGGGAACAGCAAGGACGGGGTATAAGTGCTGATGTATTCACTGGACTTGCCCAGCGGGGAATGTTCGGCGGCGGGATGCATGACAAAAACCTGGCTAGAAAAACCCGGTAATTCTATCGGGTTTAAGCCAGGCTTTCAGCGTTCACCGACAATCAGGACGTTTTAAGGCGCAACTTTCACCTTGCCGACCATGCCAGCCTGATAGTGACCCGGCACATTACAGGCAAATTCCAGGTTGTCGGCGCGGGTGAAGGTCCAGGTCAACTCCGCGGTTTTACCCGGCTCGACCAGCACGCTGTTGGGGTCATCGTGCTTCATGCCCGGCATATTCATGGCGCCGTGGCCCATTGCCGAGTGATCCATGCCGTCATGCCCCATACCGGTCGGGGTAAGCATGCCGCTTTGCTGCATTTCGAGCATTTCTTTCTGATGTGCCGCGTGCATCGCGGCATTGCCCAGGTTGAACTCGTGCAATAACTGCCCTTTGTTGACCAGGACAAAACGCACCGTTTCACCGGCTTTCACATCCAGCGACTTTGGCGTGAAGGCAATATCAGTCATGTCGATTTCAACCGTGCGCGTGGCGCTGGCGGCAGGTGCGGGCTGACCAAAATCAAAATGCCCGGCAGGCGATGCCATTACCGGCAGGCTCAAGGCCAAAAAACAGCCAGCAAGCGACAAACGGATACGTGCGGTCATACTTACTCCCAGAAACAAAAATGTCAGGCTTGGCACTACTTTAAAGTCTCGGCACTGGCATTCAACTGACTGCAAGATTACAACTTTGTCAGCTTGACCCTGCATAACCTGCACCAAGGTATAAGGCTGAGGTTAATTTTTATGATGAGTCGACCATGAAACTGCTGATAGTCGAAGACCAGGTCAAAACCGGACAGTACTTGCGCCAGGGCCTGAGCGAGGCCGGGTTCACCACCGAACTGGCGGCCGACGGTATTACCGGGCAACACCTGGCCCTGACCGGGGATTACTCGCTGCTGATTCTCGACGTCATGCTGCCCGGCCGTGATGGCTGGCAAATCCTGCAAGCGGTGCGTAGCGCCGGACTGAGCATGCCGGTGCTGTTTTTGACCGCACGGGATGCGGTCGCTGACCGCGTCCACGGCCTGGAGCTAGGGGCCGATGATTATCTGGTCAAGCCGTTCGCCTTTTCCGAGCTGCTGGCACGGGTTCGCAGCCTGTTGCGCCGCGGCAGCAACACTCCCCAGGAGACCAGCCTGCAACTGGCCGACCTGCGCCTGGATCTGATCCGCCGCCGTGTTGAGCGCAACGGCCAGCGCATCGACCTTACCGCCAAGGAATTCGCCCTGCTGGAGCTGCTGCTACGCCGTCAGGGAGAAGTGCTGCCCAAGTCCTTGATTGCTTCACAGGTATGGGACATGAACTTTGACAGCGACACCAACGTCATCGAAGTGGCGATTCGCCGCCTGCGCCTGAAAATCGACGACAACCATGAGCAGAAGCTGATCCACACCGTGCGCGGCATGGGTTATGTGCTTGAAGAGCGCAGCAGTTGATGCGCCGCCTGTCGTTGAGCAGCCGCCTGGCGCTGCTGTTTGCCGGTTGTACCGCCGTGGTATCGCTGTTTGCCGGGGTGCTGTTCGGGCGCGCCAGCGAGGTGCATTTTGTCGAGCTCGACCAGCAACTGATGGAAAGTCGCCTCGCCGTACTACGCAGTACGCTGCAAGGGGCTGACACCCTTGAACGCTTCACCCTGCGCCTGCCCGCCCTGATGCAGGATCTGGCCCACCAGCCGGACCTGGCGATACGGGTGCGCGGCCCGGACGGGCATCTATGGTTTGACAGCTCACCGCGCCTGCCACTGGAGCTTGAGACCCGCCCGGGCCTGGGCAGCCTGCAAATAAACGGCACCGATTACCGTGTTCTGGTACCGCAGACCGACAGCCCCGATGCGCCGCATCTGACCCTGTTGCTGGATATCACCCACCACCAGCACTTCCTGCAGCGCATGCAGAGATTGATCTGGATGACTGTAGGCCTGTCGGCACTGGCCACGGCGATTCTCGGTGCGTGGGCAGCCCGCAGCGGCTTGCGCCCTCTGCGCCGCATGAGCGCGATCGCAGCCAGCGTTTCGGCCGACTCGCTTAACGCCCGCCTGCCCCAGGAACAAATGCCCGCTGAACTGGCAGAGCTGGCCACGGCTTTTAACGCCATGCTTGCGCGACTGGACGATTCATTCCAGCGATTGTCGGCATTCTCCGCCGACATCGCACATGAACTGCGTACGCCATTGTCCAACCTGCTGACCCACACCCAGGTCACCCTGACCCGCCCCCGGGGCATTGAAGAATACCGCGAGGCACTGCATAGCAACCTTGAAGAGCTGCAATGGATGGCGCAACTGGTCAACGACATGCTCTATCTGGCCAAGGCCGATCACGGCTTGCTTACGCCTCGGCGCGAAGCCCTGGATCTGGGTCAGGAAGTGGAGGCATTACTGGAGTTTTATGCGCTGCTGGCCGAAGACTCGCACATTGAACTGACCCGCGAAGGCAATGCACTTCTTGCAGGCGACCGCAGCATGCTGCGCCGCGCCCTTTCCAACCTGCTGGATAACGCCTTGCGCTATACGCCGGCGGGTGGCGCGATCAAAGTGCTGATTGAGGCTTTGCCGGGCACTGCGCGCATCAGCATCGAGAACACGGGCACGGGAATCCCTGCAGAACTGCTGCCACGCCTGTTTGACCGGTTTTACCGGGCAGATCCGGCACGCCGTGAAGGCAGCAGTGAGCATGCGGGGCTGGGGCTGGCGATCACCCAGTCGATCATTCGTGCCCATGGCGGGCAGATCTGCTGTGAGTCGCAGGAGGGGGTAACGCGGTTTGTCGTGGAGCTGCCAGCAAAGCTGCCCTCACCCCAGCCCTCTCCCGGAGGGAGAGGGAGCTGATTTGTGGCGCTGCGCAGAACTGCTTTTGCCTTTAGTCCCCTCTCCCTCCGGGAGAGGGTTAGGGTGAGGGGCTTTTGCTCTTCAACTATCAGGAATACCGCAACGCATGGGCCGGTTGAATCTTCGCTGCCCGATACGCCGGATACAGCGTAGCCAGAAAGCTCAGTACAAAGCCCGCACCGCAGATCAGCGCCACATCGCCGCCCTGCAGCTCGGATGGCAGGTTGCTGACAAAATACACGTCGGAACTGAAGATATGCTGCCCGGTCACCCGCTCCATCCAGCCCACCAGCTCACTGACATTCAACGCCGCAATCACCCCCAGCACGCCACCGATCAAGGTGCCGACAATACCGATCACCGTGCCCTGCACCATAAAGATGGCCATGATCTGCCGCGGCGTGGCACCGATGGTGCGCAAGATCGCGATGTCGGCGCCCTTGTCGTTCACCACCATGATCAGCGTGGCGATGATATTGAACGCTGCCACGGCCACGATCATCAGCAACAACAGACCGATCATGGTTTTTTCCATTTTCATGGCGCTGAACAGGCTGCCCTGGGTGTGAGTCCAGTCGTCAGCCTTGTAACCATCCCCCAGGCCGGCCGCCACTTGCTGTGAAACCTGCGGTGCCGCGTACAGATCCTTGACCGCCAGACGCACGCTTTGTACCTGGTTCGGCTCCCAGTGTTGAATGGCTGCAGCATCAGCCATATGGATCAGGCCCATGGTGCCATCCAGTTCAGCACCAACCTTGAAGATACCCACCACATTCAACCGCTGCAGGCGCGGAGTAATGCCACCAGGCGCGGTGCTGGCCTCGGGGACGATCAGGGTGATCTTGTCACCCACGCCCAGACGGAAGCGCCGCGCAACAATATCGCCCAGCACCACACCGTATTCGTCGGGTTTCAAGTCCTGGAGGCTGCCCTGCACGATGTGCTGGGTCACGATCGAGACCTTGCCTTCCTGCTCCGGATCGATGCCGCTGATCTGGATCGGCTGCATCGAGCCTTTATAGGACAGCATGCCGTCCAGCTCGGTGAACGGCACGGCTGCCGTGACCTCGGGGTTTTTCATCGCCGCGTCAGCCACCGGGCGCCAGTCATCGATGGGCTTGACGCCCACGATGGTCGCGTGGGGCACCATGCCGAGGATGCGGTTACTCATTTCACGCTGGAAGCCGTTCATCACCGACAACACCACGATCATCGCCAGCACGCCGAGGGCGAGGCCGATCATCGAGGTCATGGAGATAAACGAAACAAAACGATTGCGGCGCTTGGCGCGGGTATAGCGCGTGCCGATAAAAATCGATAACGGTCTGAACATTCGCGGGCACCGTATAAAAATTGAAGACCTGACGCCCGCTTGCAGGCGTCAGATGCTGGCCAGTCAGATCGTGGTCAGACGACCTTCCTGAAGGTGCAACACGCGATCCATCTGGCGGGCCAGGTTCATGTCGTGGGTTACCACCAGGAACGCAGTGCGCATTGACGTGCTGAGCTCCAGCATCAGGTCCTGAATGCCCTGGGCCGTGTGCGAGTCGAGGTTGCCGGTGGGCTCATCGAGCATCACCAGCCCCGGCTTGTTGACCAGCGCCCGGGCAATCGCCACACGCTGGCGCTCACCACCCGACAGCTCGGCCGGCTTGTGCTCCAGGCGATGACCCAGGCCCACCCGCGTCAGCAGGGCCGTGGCCCGTTCACGGGCTTCGGGGATCGCCGTCTTGCCGATCAACAGCGGCATGCAGACGTTTTCCAGGGCGGTGAACTCGGGCAACAAGTGGTGAAATTGATACACGAAACCCAGCGAGCGGTTGCGCAACAGGCCACGGGCCTTTTCGCCCAGGGCCGATAGCTCTTCACCCGCCAGCCAGACACTGCCACTGGTCGGGGTATCAAGCCCGCCGAGCAGGTTGAGCAAGGTACTTTTGCCCGAACCCGAAGTCCCGACGATCGCCACCCGCTCACCAGGGTGCAACTCAAGCTGCAGCCCCGACAGCACCACCACGGATTCCGGGCCTTCCTCGTAGGACTTGCCCAGGTCGCGGCAACTCAACACTGCTTGTTCTTTCATGCCCAACTCACTCATAACGAAGCGCCTGCGCAGGCTGGGTGCGCGCAGCACGCCAGGCCGGGTACAAGGTCGCGAGGAAACTCAGAACCAATGCCGCACCGCACACCATCAACACGTCCTGTGCCTGCAACTGCGAGGGCAGGTAGTCGATGAAATACACGTCGGCATTGAGAAACTTGTGCCCGATCAAGCCTTCAAGGGCCGAGATCGCAGCGCTGACATTGAGCGCAGCAAGCATCCCGACCACCGCGCCGATGGCCGTCCCGACCACACCGATAACGGTGCCCTGAACCATAAAGGTGGCCATGATGGTGCCCGGCGTCGCCCCCAGGGTACGCAGGATGGCGATGTCGCCTTTCTTGTCATTGACCACCATCACCAGCGTGGAAATGATGTTGAACGCGGCCACGGCCACAATCAGCAGCAACAGCAGGCCAATCATGGCTTTTTCCATGCGGATGGCCTGGTACAGATTGCCGTGGGTACGGGTCCAGTCACGGGCGTAATACTGGCTCTCGCCCAGCTGCTGGGCGATTTCCCAGGCAGTGCGCGGCGCTTCGAACAGGTCATCGAACTTCAGCCGCAGGCCCTGTACCTGGTCAGGTTTCCAGCGCTGCAAACGTGCCAGGTCCTGCAGGTTGGTGATGCCCAGGTAGCCGTCGATCTCACCGGCACCGAGATGAAAAATGCCCTGCACGGTAAAACGCTTCATGCGCGGGAACATGCCGGCCGGTGTCACCGTGACTTCCGGCGCAACGAAGGTCAGCTTGTCGCCGACGCTCACACCCAGCTTTTTCGCGGCCTTGTCGCCAATGATGATGCCGAAGCTGCCCGGGGTCAGCGAGTCGAGCTGGCCCTGCTGCATAAACTGGTCAATGATCGAGACATTGCGCTCCTGCGCCGGGTCGATGGCATTGAGCAGGACTTTCTGCACGTTGCCATCATTGGTCAGCAAGCCCTGCATCTGGGTAAACGGCGCAACCGCCTCCACCTTGGGGTTCTGCTTGACCTTGGCCGCCAGGCTTTGCCAGTCACTGATCGGCTGATCGCCGACGATGGTCGCGTGGGGCACCATGCCCAGCACGCGGGTGCGCATCTCATGATCGAAGCCGTTCATCACCGATAACACGACAATCATCACGACCACGCCAAGGGCGAGCCCGATCATCGAGGTCAGGGAAATAAACGACACAAAATGATTGCGACGCTTTGCACGGGTATAACGCGTGCCGATAAATAAAGAGAGAGGTCTGAACATGTCGGGGCTTGTTCGAGGGAAAAGAAGACGTCCTTGTGGCGGGGCCTGATAAGCAGCTTTACACTCAGACCACAGCCGCCATCATGGGTTCGCCATGTCGACATTAGATGAAGCAGATCGCCGCGAATACTACCGTATCGAGGATATGATCGCACTGGAAATAACCCCGCTGTCGGCCCTCGAAGCCGCGAGCAGTGAAGTGTTGCAGGATGAGTCACCGCTGTTCAATTTGCTCAGCGAATTGCACCTGAGCGAATTCGAGTCCCAGCACTTGCTGCGCCAGATCAGCGAACGCGACCGCACCCTTTCCAGCTACCTTAAAACCCTGAACAAACGTGTCGAACTGCTGAGCCAGATCGTTGCGCAAACGGTGCTGGGCCAGATCGGTGAACTGCAGCCGGTCATGCTGTCCGAAGGCGGTATCGAGTTCCATCACCCGCACCCCTGCCCGGCGGGCAGCCACCTTTCAGTCAAGCTGGTATTGATGCCCCAGGCCCTGGGCCTGTTGCTGCGTGCCCGCGTGGTCGATTGCCAGGCGCACGCTGGCGACTACCGCATCAACACCGAATTTGAATCCCTGACCGATACACAGCGCCAGTTGCTGGCGCGCTACATTTTGCAAAAACAGGCACAGGCGCGCCGCCTGGCCCGCGAACAACAAACATCCGCGCCCGAGTAAGCACCGGGCCGTGATCACTCTGTACAAGGAGCAAATGTGACCCTGATTTATGGCCATCGCGGCGCCAAAGGCGAAGCACCGGAAAACACCCTTGCCAGCTTTGAGCAATGCCTCAAGCATGGCGTACGGCGCTGTGAGCTCGACCTGCACCTGTCGAAGGACGGTGAGCTGATGGTCATCCACGACCCGACCCTCAAGCGCACCACGGATCGGCGCGGCAAGGTTATCGAGCACACGGCTGCCGACCTGGTGACCTATGACGCGCGCAAGGGTGGCCCGGGCTGGATGCAGCCGTGCCCGATCCCGCGCCTTGAGGAGCTGTTTGAAAAGTGCGACTTCGAGCACTGGCAACTGGAGGTCAAGAGCGCCTCGCGCACCCGCGCAGCAACCACCGTGCTGGCAATCCGCGAAATGGCGGTACGTCACGGGCTGATGGACAAGGTCACGGTCACGTCAAGCTCGCGTGAGGTGCTCAAGGCTGCGCTGGAGTTGACGCCAGACCTGTCCCGCGGCCTGGTGGCCGAATACGCCTGGCTCGACCCGATCAAGGTCGCCCAGAGTTATGGCTGCGAGATGCTGGCATTGAACTGGACACTGTGCACGCCTGAACGCCTGGAGAAGGCCCAGCGTCAGGGTTTGCATGTGTCGGTATGGACAGTCAACGAACCTGCGCTGATGCGCAGGCTCGCCGACTTCGGCGTAGATAGCCTGATTACAGACTTTCCCGGTTTGGCCACTGCCACCCTCGGGAATAGCTGAAATCGGTCTCCCCGGCCGGCTCAGGCCACCGGCCGGAGCCGCTCAAAAAAGCCGGTTGAGGCCATCGTAGGCCGCTACCCGATAGGCTTCGGCCATGGTCGGGTAGTTGAACGTGGTGTTGACGAAGTATTTCAGGGTATTGAGCTCGCCCGGCTGGTTCATGATCGCCTGGCCGATGTGCACGATCTCTGATGCCTGATAACCGAAGCAGTGAACGCCCAGCACTTCAAGGGTTTCACGGTGGAACAGGATTTTCAGCATGCCCTGCGGCTCGCCGGCAATCTGTGCACGCGCCATGCTCTTGAAAAACGCCTTGCCCACTTCGTACGGCACCTTGGCCTGGGTCAACTCCTGCTCGTTCTTGCCGATCGAGCTGATCTCCGGAATGGTGTAGATGCCGGTCGGCACGTCATTGACGAAGCGCCAGCTGCCGTTATCAACGATGCTGCCCGCTGCCGAACGCCCCTGGTCGTGGGCGGCACTGGCCAGGCTTGGCCAGCCGATTACATCACCTGCGGCAAAAATGTTCGGCACGGTGGTGCGGTAGTTTTCATCAACCGTGATCTGGCCACGGCCATTGGCCTTGATGCCGATGTTTTCCAGACCCAGCAGATCGGTGTTGCCGGTACGGCCATTGCACCAGAGCAAGGCGTCGGCCTTGATCTTCTTGCCGGACTTGAGATGCAGGATCACGCCGTTTTCGACGCCTTCTACCCGCTCGTACTCTTCGTTGTGGCGTACGGTGATGTTGTTGTTGCTGAAGTGGTAGCTCAGCGCTTGCGAGATCTCGGAATCGAGGAAGCTCAACAGTTGCTCGCGGTTATCCACCAGCTCAATCAACACCCCCAGACCACTGAAGATCGACGCGTATTCGCAGCCGATCACGCCTGCCCCGTAAACAATCAGCTTACGCGGGGTGTGGCCCAGACTGAGGATGGTGTCGCTATCGTAGATACGCGAGTGGGTGAAATCGATATCAGCCGGGCGATAAGGACGCGAGCCGGTGGCGATAATGATTTGCTTGGCCATCAGGGTTTCGACAACGCCGTTGGTGCACACCACTTCGATGGTTTGCTCGTCGGTGAAGCTGCCGGTGCCGAAGAACAGGTCGACGCGATTACGTGCGTAGTAACCGGTGCGCGAAGCCACTTGCTTGGAAATAACCTTCTCGGCACTTTTCAGTACGTCCGGGAACGAGAACCAGCGCGGCTCACCAATGGCCCGAAACATCGGATTGGTGTTGAACTGCATGATCTGGCGAACCGAGTGACGCAAGGCTTTGGACGGGATCGTGCCCAAGTGCGTGCAGTTGCCGCCAACCTGACGCCGGCTATCCACCATTGCCACCTTGCGCCCTGCTTTTGCGGCGTTCATTGCCGCACCTTCTCCTGCCGGGCCGGAACCCAGTACCACTACGTCGTAGTTGTAGACAGCCATGCGTACTCCTCAGAACAGGCCGTGGCACCGCTTTGGGCACCTACGGCTAAATCATGTCGCGGCCAGCGCCATGAAGGATCAAAACGTGGGGCACAGTCTATAGAAGCCTGAACGCCGCGAACATTAACCCTTGGTCTGGTCGTTGGCTATTTTTGTGTTCACTACATCTCATCGCGCGCGAGAGCCTGCCTAGCAGCTGCCGCACACTTAGCAAAACTGGCATAACCTCTAACAACCCATCGATCAGAGCCATCCACCATGCGCCAGTTGTTGATCGTATTGTTGCTGCTTTACTCCACCACCGGCCTGGCCGATGAGTCCGCTCGGCTAAAAGAAGCCAACTTTCCCGCCCAATGGCGCGATGGCACGCAACTCATGGAACGCAAAGGCCAGATCGTGCTGACCTACCTCTGGGCCGATATCTATGCCGCAGCCCTTTTCACCCAGCCAGGCATCCAACCGCAACAGGCCTTTGACGAACAGCGCGAGCTGCGCCTTGAGCTGTTTTATCTGCGCGATCTGGAGCACAGCGATATCACCCGGGCCTCGGCCACCATCCTCAAGCGCCAGCAACCGGCAGCCACCCTGGCTCGCCTCGACGCCCCGCTAAAACAACTTCAGGCCAGTTTTGGCGATATCAAACGCGGCGATCGCTACGCCCTGGACTACAACCCGCAACGCGGGCTGAAGCTGGAGCGCAATGGTCAGGTCATTTTCACCAGCCAGAATCATCAACTGGCCAAAATCTACCTGGGCATCTGGCTCGCACCCGAAGGTCTGCCCGACCCACTGCGCCTGAGCCTGCTTGCGCAAAGGCCCTAGCCCGGCTGTGTAGCGCCAACAAATGTTGCCTACACACTTTGTTACACATATGGTTACAAAACTGTTTTGCGCAATGGCGCAGGTCATTGCCTGGCAGTGTGGACGAGTAAAAACACGGATAACGCATAAAAACAGATAAGAGCGGGTGATTTCTGATGGCCTCCAGTACGGGCAAAGGCAAGGCGATTTTTCGCGTTGTCAGCGGTAACTTCCTAGAGATGTTCGACTTTATGGTCTTTGGCTTTTACGCCACGGCCATTGCCAAAACCTTCTTCCCAACCGATAGCGCTTTTGCCTCACTGATGCTCGCCCTGGCCACCTTCGGTGCCGGTTTTCTCGCGCGCCCGCTGGGTGCGATTTTTCTCGGTGCCTATATTGACCGCCACGGCCGTCGCAAGGGCCTGATCATTACCCTGGCCCTGATGGCCATGGGTACCGTACTCATCGCCTGCGTGCCGGGCTACGCCACCCTGGGTGTTGCCGCACCCCTGCTGGTGTTGCTCGGGCGCTTGCTGCAAGGTTTTTCGGCAGGCGTGGAACTGGGCGGGGTGTCGGTGTACCTGGCAGAAATCGCCACACCGGGCCGCAAGGGTTTCTTCGTCAGCTGGCAGTCGGCTAGCCAGCAGGCTGCCGTGGTGTTCGCAGGGTTGCTGGGGGTTGGTCTCAACCATTGGCTAAGCCCTGAAGAAATGGGTGAATGGGGCTGGCGGATTCCGTTTCTGCTGGGTTGCATGATCGTGCCGGTGATCTTTGTGATCCGCCGCTCGATGGAAGAAACTCCTGAGTTCGAAGCCCGCAAACATCACCCTACCCTGCGTGAAATCCTTCGCTCAGTCGGTCAGAACTTTGGCTTGGTGCTGGGTGGCATGGCCCTGGTGGTGATGACTACCGTGTCGTTCTATCTGATCACTGCCTATACCCCGACCTTCGGCAAGGCCGAGCTGCATCTGTCGGACTTCGATGCCTTGCTGGTCACAGTGTGCATTGGCCTGTCGAACTTTTTCTGGCTGCCGGTCATGGGCTCGCTGTCGGACAAGATCGGGCGTAAACCGCTGCTGCTGGGTGCGACCATCCTGGCGATCCTGACCGCCTACCCGGCGTTGTCCTGGCTGGTGGCCAACCCGAGCTTCAGTCATCTGCTGATTGTCGAACTGTGGCTGTCGTTCCTGTATGGCTCGTACAACGGCGCGATGGTGGTTGCCCTGACCGAAATCATGCCAGTTGAAGTGCGCACCACCGGTTTTTCCCTGGCCTACAGCCTGGCGACCGCCACTTTCGGTGGCTTTACTCCGGCGGCTTGCACTTACCTGATTCATGCCCTGGACAACAAGGCCGCCCCCGGTCTGTGGCTGACCGGGGCGGCGATACTGGGCCTGATTGCGACCGTGGTGTTGTTCCGTGGCAATCAGCATCAGTTGCGTACGGCGCAATCGGCGGTAGCGGGTAATGCCTGACCCCTGTGGGAGCGGGCTTGCCCGCGATGCCAGCAACGCGGTCTGACTGAACAACCGCGCAGATCCCATCGCGAGCAAGCCCGCTCCCACAGGTTTCCCGCACAAACAAAAACGCCCCGACAAGTCGGGGCGTTTTCAGTTGCGGCGGTTGCTTAGCGCGGGAACGCTGGCGGGTTGACCCCGGCCATGTCTTCCATCACGCGTACTACCTGGCAGCTGTAACCGAATTCGTTGTCGTACCACACGTACAGCACAACGCGGTTGTCATTGCAGATCGTCGCTTCAGCATCCACCACACCGGCGTGACGCGAACCCACGAAGTCAGTGGACACCACTTCCTGGGAGCTGACGAAGTCGATTTGCTTGTGCAGATCGGAGTGCAGAGCCATGTGACGCAGGTACTCGTTCATTTCTTCACGGGTAGCCGGCTTCTCAAGGTTCAGGTTGAGGATGGCCATCGACACGTTCGGCGTCGGCACACGGATCGCGTTACCGGTCAGCTTGCCGGCCAGCTCAGGCAATGCCTTGGCAGCAGCGGTAGCAGCACCGGTCTCGGTGATAACCATGTTCAGCGCGGCGCTACGACCACGGCGGTCGCCCTTGTGGAAGTTATCGATCAGGTTCTGGTCGTTGGTGTACGAGTGAACCGTTTCAACGTGACCATTGACGATGCCGAACTTGTCGTTGACAGCCTTGAGCACCGGCACGATGGCGTTGGTGGTGCAGGATGCCGCCGAAACGATCTTGTCGTCTGCGGTGATTTCGCCGTGGTTGATGCCGTGAACAATGTTCTTCAGCTTGCCCTTGCCCGGAGCGGTCAGGACCACGCGATCGATACCAGGGCACTGCAAGTGCTGGCCCAGGCCATCGGCATCACGCCATACACCGGTGTTGTCCACCAGCAGGGCGTTCTGGATACCGTACTGGGTGTAGTCCACTTCGGTAGGGTTTTTCGCGTAGATAACCTGAATCAGGTTGCCGTTGGCGGTGATGGTGTTGTTGGCTTCATCGACCACGATGGTGCCATCAAACGGGCCATGCACCGAGTCACGACGCAGCAGGCTGGCACGCTTGACCAGATCGTTGTCGGCGCCTTTGCGCACAACGATGGCACGCAGACGCAGACCGTCGCCACCACCGGTTTTTTCAATCAGGATGCGCGCCAGCAGACGGCCGATACGACCGAAGCCGTACAGCACAACGTCAGTACCTTTACGTGCAGAAGCGTTTTGCTGACCCACAACATCGGCCAGTTCTTCGCGCACAAACTGCTCAGCCGTGCGGCCATTGCCTTCGGCCTTGAACTTCACGGCCAGCTTGCCCAGGTCTACCGAAGCAGCGCCGAGCTTGAGCTCGCTCATTGCCTTGAGCAACGGGAAAGTTTCGTGCACGGACAATTCGATATCATCGGACTGACGATGGCGAGCAAAGCGGTGAGCCTTGAGAATCGCAATGACTGAACGGTTGATCAGGCTGCGGCCATAGATCGAGCTAACCACATTGTTATTGCGGTAAAGCTGACCGATAAGCGGAATCATCGCTTCTGCGAGTGCTTCACGGTCGATCCATTCACCAAGACACTGGTCGGGCTTCTGAGTCACGGGAACCTTCCACATGTAGGGGCTGAAAAAAGGGGCTACATTATGCCGCTGCGCCCATGCAGGGGCAATGCACGCCTGTCATACGCCGTTACTGAAACGATTAAGCATCAACAAATATAGGCGAAAAATTTTATAACAACTGCCATTTCATCAGTCTGCTGCCCTTGCACAGCCCCTTTGGCACCCCCATGTCAGTGTTATGCGCTGATTTGCGCCGCTGTTAAAGGCTGCAACTGACAGCCAGCCCCTTGGCCCGTTACAATCGCCAACTTTGTCGCAACGCTTGGAGCTCAACCTTCCGTGCCCGTCCTGCGTCTACCGAAACTCCCTGCCACGGCAGGTAAACAGCACTGGAGCAATCTGCCCGGTGCCGCCCTGAGCCTCGCGATTGCCGAGGCTGCCAGCGCCGCCAGGCGCTTCACCCTGCTCCTGACCGCTGACAGCCAAAGCGCCGAGCGTCTTGAGCAGGAACTGAGATTCTTTGCCCCTGACTTGCCGGTACTGCATTTTCCCGACTGGGAAACCCTGCCTTACGATCTGTTCTCGCCGCACCAGGACATCATCTCCCAGCGTATCGCCAGCCTGTACCGGCTGCCGGAACTGAGTCATGGTGTTTTGGTAGTGCCGGTGACCACCGCCCTACATCGCCTGGCCCCGACCAAGTTCCTGCTCGGCAGCAGCCTGGTGCTGGACATCGGCCAGAAGCTGGATGTGGAGCAAATGCGTACCCGGCTTGAGGCCAGTGGCTATCGCTGCGTCGATACGGTGTATGAACATGGCGAGTTCGCCGTGCGCGGCGCGTTGATCGACCTGTTCCCGATGGGCAGCAAACTGCCTTACCGGATCGACCTGTTCGACGACGAAATCGAGACCCTGCGCACCTTCGACCCCGAGACCCAGCGCTCGATCGACAAGGTTGAGTCGGTGCGCCTGCTGCCGGCACGTGAGTTCCCGCTGCAAAAAGACGCGGTGACCCGGTTCAAGGCGCGCTTTCGCGAGCGTTTTGATGTCGACTTCCGTCGCTGCCCGATCTTTCAGGACTTGAGCAGCGGCATTACCCCCGCGGGTATCGAGTACTACCTGCCGCTGTTTTTCGATGAAACCTCGACCCTGTTCGACTATTTGCCGGCTGACACGCAAGTATTCTCGCTGCCAGGCATCGAGCAGGCCGCCGAGAATTTCTGGTCTGACGTACGCAACCGCTACGAAGAGCGCCGTATCGATCCGTCGCGACCACTGTTACCGCCTGCCGAGCTGTTCCTGCCGGTTGAAGACTGCTTCGCCCGCCTGAAAAACTGGCCGCGGGTGGTCGCCAGCCAGGATGACATCGACACCGGCAGCAGCCGTGAACGCTTCCCGGCGCAACCGCTGCCCAACCTGGCCATCGAAGCCAAGGCCAACCAGCCATTGGCGGCTTTGTCCGGTTTCCTTGAGCAGTTTGATGGCCGCGTGCTGTTTACCGCCGAATCGGCCGGTCGCCGCGAAGTACTGCTCGAACTGCTGGAACGCTTGAAGCTGCGCCCCAAAACAGTCGACAGCTGGCCGGACTTCGTCGCCAGCAAACACCGCCTGGCGATTACTATCGCCCCGCTGGATGAAGGCCTGCTGCTGGAGGATCCGGCGCTGGCGCTGATCGCCGAAAGCCCGTTGTTCGGCCAGCGCGTGATGCAGCGCCGGCGCCGGGAAAAACGCGCCGATGCCAACAACGATGCGGTGATCAAGAACCTCACCGAGTTGCGCGAAGGCGCACCCGTTGTGCATATCGACCACGGCGTAGGTCGCTATCAGGGCCTGGCCACACTTGAAGTCGACAATCAGGTGGCCGAGTTCCTGACCCTGGAATACGCCGAAGGCGCCAAGCTCTATGTGCCGGTGGCCAACCTGCACCTGATCGCCCGCTATACCGGCAGCGATGATGAACTGGCGCCGCTGCACCGCCTGGGCTCGGAAACCTGGCAAAAGGCCAAGCGCAAGGCCGCCGAACAAGTGCGTGACGTGGCTGCCGAGCTGCTCGACATCTACGCTCGTCGTGCAGCCCGCGAAGGTTATGCATTTGCCGATCCGAAAGCGGATTACGCAACCTTCAGTGCCGGCTTCCCGTTCGAAGAAACCCCGGACCAGCAAACCACCATCGAAGCCGTACGCGCCGACATGCTGTCGCCCAAGCCCATGGATCGTCTGGTGTGTGGCGACGTGGGCTTCGGCAAGACCGAAGTGGCCATGCGCGCGGCCTTTATTGCTGTGCATGGCGGCCGTCAGGTGGCCATTTTGGTGCCCACCACCCTGCTCGCCCAGCAGCACTACAACAGCTTCCGCGACCGTTTTGCCGACTGGCCGGTAACGGTCGAGGTGATGAGCCGCTTCAAGTCGGCCAAAGAGATCAACCAGGCAGTCGCCGACCTGGCCGAAGGCAAGATCGATATTGTCATCGGCACCCACAAGCTGCTGCAGGACGATGTCAAAATCAAAAACCTGGGCCTGGTGATCATCGATGAAGAACACCGCTTCGGCGTGCGCCAGAAAGAACAGCTCAAGGCCTTGCGCAGTGAAGTCGACATCCTGACCCTCACCGCCACGCCGATCCCGCGTACGCTGAACATGGCCGTGTCAGGCATGCGCGACCTGTCGATCATCGCCACGCCGCCGGCGCGCCGGCTGTCGGTGCGCACCTTCGTGATGGAACAGAACAAAAGCACCGTCAAAGAGGCGTTGCTGCGTGAGTTGCTGCGCGGCGGGCAGGTCTACTACCTGCACAACGACGTTAAAACCATCGAAAAATGTGCGGCCGAACTGGCCGAGCTGGTGCCTGAAGCACGGATCGGTATCGGTCACGGGCAAATGCGCGAACGCGAACTCGAACAGGTGATGAGTGACTTCTATCACAAGCGCTTCAACGTCCTGATCGCCTCGACCATCATCGAGACCGGGATCGACGTGCCGAGCGCCAACACCATCATCATCGAGCGCGCCGACAAGTTCGGCCTGGCACAGTTGCACCAGTTGCGCGGCCGCGTCGGACGCAGTCACCACCAGGCCTATGCCTACCTGCTGACGCCACCGCGCCAGCAGATTACCGGGGACGCGCAAAAACGCCTGGAAGCCATCGCCAACACCCAGGACCTGGGTGCCGGCTTTGTCCTGGCCACCAACGACCTTGAAATCCGTGGCGCGGGCGAGTTACTGGGGGATGGTCAAAGCGGCCAGATTCAGGCGGTTGGTTTTACCCTGTACATGGAAATGCTCGAACGTGCGGTCAAGTCGATCCGCAAGGGCGAGCAACCCAACCTCGACCAGCCGCTGGGCGGCGGCCCGGAAATCAACCTGCGGGTACCTGCGCTGATTCCCGAGTCGTATCTGCCGGATGTGCATGCGCGACTGATCCTCTACAAGCGTATTGCCTCGGCAACCGATGAAGAGGGCCTCAAGGACTTGCAGGTCGAGATGATCGACCGCTTCGGCCTGCTCCCCGAGCCGACCAAGAACCTGGTACGCATCACCCTGCTCAAATTGCAGGCCGAGCAACTAGGCATCAAAAAAGTCGACGCCGGCCCGCAGGGCGGGCGCATCGAGTTTGCCGCCGACACCCCGGTTGACCCGATGGTGCTGATCAAATTGATCCAGGGCCAACCCAACCGCTACAAATTCGAAGGCGCGACCCTGTTCAAATTCATGGTACCCATGGAGCGCCCGGAAGAACGCTTCAATACCATTGAAGCGCTGTTCGAGCGCCTGACGCCGAAGTCTTCCTGAATGAAAAACCCATGCCCCTGAACCCCACCGACCGACTGACCCAGCCGCTGGCACCAAGCTGGGTCAGTCGCTTCAAGGAACAAAGCCTTGAGCGTGGCCGCCGCTACGCCAAGGAAAATCGGGTCAGGATCGCCCAGATCGGCGACAAGCTGATTACTGCCAGCTGTCAGGGCTCTGGCGAAAACATCTACCGACAGACCATTCAGTTGCGCGAGTCGGCCAAAAGCACCTTGCTGCTGGTCAGCGCCCACTGTACCTGCCCGGTGCGGGTTAATTGCAAGCACACCGCAGCCGTCTTACTGAAGATTGAAGAAACCTTGAACTACCCCGCCGCTGCTCAGGATGCCGAGCTTCTGGAAAAACTCCAGGCCGTACTCGACTCACGTCGCCCCAACAATCTGCCAGAACAGCTGGTCGAGGACGTCCAGCCAGTACCGCGACTGTGGCTGGCCAGTGCCGAATTCAGCGCTTTCGAGCCGCGCAACGGCAAAATGCAACGCTATATCCAGCACCGCGCCGCCCTGTCGTTCAACTACCTGGACCAGTACGTGAGCGGGCAAAAAAACGCTGACATTCTGCTGCGCCAGGAACAGCAAACCCTGCGCATCAAGCGCAAGCCCGAGGTCGAAAACCTTTACCGCGAACAACTGCGCAGCCTGGGCTTTAAAATTGCCACGCGCCAGAGCAAGGCACTACCGGAAAGCGCCGGCGAGCTGTTTGAGCTGGTCAATGACAGTGCCTGGCTGAATTTCACTCTCAACCAGTTGCAAGGCCTGGCCGAAAAGAGCTGGGAGTTGCAGATCGATGAAGGTTTCGGCTTTGACCTGACCCCGGTAGAAGACTGGTATGCCACTGTCGACGAAGCCCCGGAGCGCGACTGGTTTGACCTGGAGCTGGGAATTATCGTCAACGGCCAGCACCTGAGCCTGCTGCCGATACTGCTCAACCTGATGCGCTCCCACAGCGACATCCTCAACCCGGAAAAACTCGCCCGGCGCAGGGACGACGAACTGATCCTGGTGAATATTCCGGCCAACCCTGCCAGCGGCCATGGTCCGCTGCAGGTTGCGCTGCCGTACGGGCGGCTGAAACCGGTACTGGCCACTCTGGACGAGTTTTATCTGGGCGAGCCGGACGCCACTTCTCTGCGGATCAAAAGTGCTGACGCGCCGCGGCTCAACGCCCTGGATGCACTCCCCCTGCGCTGGGAAGGCGGTGAGCAGATTCGCGGCTTCGCCCAGCGCCTGCGAGATATCAAGAACTTCAGCGTCGAAGCCCCCGAAGGGCTCAATGCCAACCTGCGCCCCTATCAGCTCGAAGGCCTGAGCTGGATGCAGTCATTGCGTCAGCTGGAAGTGGGCGGCGTGCTGGCCGATGACATGGGCCTGGGCAAAACCCTGCAGACCCTGGCGCATATCTTGTGCGAAAAAAATGCCGGCCGCCTTGATCGCCCGGCCATGATTGTGATGCCCACCAGCCTGATCCCCAACTGGCTCGACGAAGCGGCGCACTTTACGCCGCAGCTCAAGGTACTGGCGCTGTATGGTGCCACGCGCAAAAAATATTTCGCGCACCTCAACGACTACGACGTGATCCTGACCACCTACGCCTTGCTGCCCAAGGACATCGAGCATCTGGCAAAACTGCCGCTGCACCTGCTGGTGCTGGACGAAGCACAGTACATCAAGAACCCCGGCAGCAAGGCCACCCAGGCCGCCTGCGAGCTGGTTGCCCGCCAGCGCCTGTGCCTGAGTGGTACCCCGCTGGAGAACCACCTGGGTGAGCTGTGGTCACTGTTCCACTTCCTGCTGCCCGGCTGGCTGGGCGACGTCAAGACTTTCAATCGCGACTACCGGGTGCCCATTGAACGCCAGGGCAGCAACGAGCGCCTGCAGCATCTCAATGCGCGAATCAAACCGTTTCTGCTGCGCCGCACCAAGGAGCAGGTCGCTACCGAACTGCCGCCCAAGACCGAAATCATCCACTGGGTGGACCTCAACGAAGCCCAGCGCGACGTGTACGAAACCATGCGCCTGGCGATGGACAAAAAAGTCCGCGACGAAATCACCCGCAAGGGCGTGGGACGCAGCCAGATAATTATCCTCGAAGCGCTGCTCAAACTGCGCCAGGTATGTTGCGACCTGCGCTTGGTCAGCGACACCCCGCCGAAAAAAGGCAGCACCTCGGGCAAGCTCGACAGCCTGATGCTGATGCTCGAAGAGCTGTTTGCCGAAGGCCGACGCATCCTGCTGTTTTCCCAGTTCACTTCGATGCTGGGGCTGATCGAGGCCGAGCTGAAAAAGCGCAAGGTGCCCTACGCCATCCTCACCGGGCAAACCCGGGACCGACGTACACCGGTCAAGGACTTCCAGAGCGGCAAGCTGCAGATTTTTCTGATTAGCCTCAAGGCGGGTGGTGTAGGCCTGAACCTTACCGAGGCCGACACGGTGATTCACTACGACCCTTGGTGGAACCCGGCGGCAGAAAACCAGGCCACTGACCGCGCCTATCGTATAGGCCAGGAAAAACCGGTGTTTGTGTACAAAATGATTGCCCGCGGCACTGTGGAAGAAAAAATCCAGCATTTGCAGCAGGAAAAGTCAGATTTGGCGGCAGGCGTACTGGACGGACGCGTCGCTGGGGACTGGAAACTGCAGGATGACGACATCGACGCATTGTTTGCGCCGTTGCCGCCTAAAACTGAAAAGCGCTGAAAATTGACGCAACTTGCGGCTTGATTCTGTAGCAGCTGCCGAGCTCCGCGAGGCTGCGTTCGGCGGCTGCTACGGACTTGATTAGCCCGCCAGCACCCGCGCCAACGTCGCTTTTACCTTGCCCATACCCTCATGCAGCGCCTGCTCGATTTCGGCCATGGTGATAATCGCTGTCGACTTGCCCGCTGCCGGGTTGACCACCAGCGCCAGGCACGCGTAATCCAGTTCCAGCTCGCGGGCCAGTGCCGCTTCCGGCATGCCGGTCATGCCCACGATGTCGCAACCGTCACGTTCAAGACGGGCGATTTCTGCCACGGTCTCAAGACGCGGGCCCTGAGTAGCGGCATAAACACCATGACTGCTGTAGGAGCAGCCCTCGGCCGCCAATGCGCCAATCAATTGCTCGCGCAACGATTCGGTGTAGGGATAGCTAAAGTCGATATGGGTCACCTGCTCCAGATCACCGGCAAAAAAAGTATGCTCGCGGCCACTGGTGTAGTCGATCAACTGATGAGGCACACAAAAATGCCCGGTGCCCATCGCCATATGAATCCCGCCCACGGCATTTACCGCGAGAATCGCTTCGGCCCCGGCCTGCTTCAGCGCCCACAGGTTGGCGCGGTAGTTGACCTGATGCGGAGGCACCCGGTGCGGATGGCCGTGACGGGCCAGGAACAACACTTCGCGGCCGCCAAACTCACCGATCTGGATATCTGCCGAGGTCGGCCCGTAGGGCGTGTCCAGCGCCAGCGCGCGGCTGATGGTCAACCCTTCCAGCTGGGTAAGGCCCGTACCGCCGATAATTGCGTAAACCGTCATTGAGGCAGATCCCTTAATCAATTAATTGAGCATCTTTGAGTGCGCCCATCGCCACCAGCCAGCGCGGGCTCTGGCGATAATCGGTACTGGCCCAGGCCTGGCCACGCATGCGCGCAATCCGTGGCGATGGCGTAACTTTCAAGCGCTGCGCAGCACTGAGTGCCAGCTCTGCCGCGGCGCGGTCGTTGCATACCAGGCCCATGTCGCAACCGGCCGACAAGGCGGCCTCGATACGACTGGCGGCATCACCCACCACATGAGCACCAGCCATCGACAGGTCGTCACTGAAAATAACACCATCAAATTGCAGTTCACCGCGCAGGATGTCCTGCAGCCAGCGCCGGGAAAAACCTGCGGGTTGGCTGTCGACTTGCGGATAGATCACATGGGCCGGCATGACCGCCGCCAGTTGCTTGCTCAAACGGGCAAACGGCACCAGGTCATGGGCACGGATCTGCTCCAGGCTGCGCTCATCCGTAGGGATGGCTACATGAGAGTCAGCTTCAGCCCACCCGTGCCCCGGAAAGTGCTTACCGGTGGCAGCCATGCCCGCGTCGTTCATCCCGCGAATGAATGCCCCGGCCAATACAGCGGCGCGCTCGGGGTCACCCTCGAACGAGCGGCTGCCGACCACAGCACTGCGCTGATAGTCCAGGTCCAGAACCGGGGCAAAGCTCAAGTCCAGCCCCACCGCCAGCACTTCAGTGGCCATGATCCAGCCACATTGCTCGGCCAGGTACTCGGCATTGGGGTTGTCGGCAATGGCGCGCATGGCAGGCAGGCGCACAAAGCCCTGACGCAGGCGCTGCACGCGGCCACCTTCCTGATCGACCGCCAGCAGCAGGTCCGGTCGTATGGCCCGAATAGAAGCACTCAACTCACGCACCTGGCGCGGGTGCTCGATATTGCGTGCAAAGATGATCAATCCGCCCACTTCAGGCTGGCGCAGCAATTGCCGGTCTTCAGCCGTCAGCCAGGTACCGGCGACGTCCACCATCAAGGAGCCTTGCAAGGCAGAACTCATGGGAAATCCTTTAGAAAGAGAGAGCGCTTGTTAACCGGTCCGGATACGCAGGCACGGGCCTGCGCACCGCACTCCAGAGAGGCGGCGGCGAATTGGCAGACGGGAACAAGACAGGGCTGGGCATGACAGCTAGCTTAGCGGATCAAAGCTGCCGCGCCCACCCGCAGCGGGTCAAACCTTGACGCTGACCGGTGCAGTTTTACTGCGAGGACGCATCTGCGCACTGGCCATGGCCGGATCGCTGACGCCGCTCTGGGCACGCATGCCGGCGGCGAGAAACGGCACCATCAGGCGCATCACCTGCTCGATCGAGGTGTTAACGCCAAAATCGGTCTCGGCAATGGCACGCAGCGCCTTGATCCCCGACATGCTGAAGGCCGCCGCGCCGAGCATGAAATGCACGCGCCAGAACAGCTCGATGGGCGGGATCTGCGGAGCCGCTTCATTGACCAGCAGCATATAGCGGCGGAACACCTTGCCGTACATGTCTTCAAGATAGCGGCGCAAGTGGCCCTGGCTCTGGCTGAAGGCCAGACCCAGCAAACGCATGAAGATCGACAGGTCGTTGCCACTGCGTGGCTGAATCACCAGCGCCTGCTCGACCAGCATCTCCAGCAACTCCTCAAGAGTCGGGCGATTCTCCGGCTTGCCCTGACGGCGCTCCAGCTCACGGTCCAGGTTGGCGCAGAAAGGCCCCAGGAAGCGTGAGAACACCGCCTGGATCAGCGCTTTCTTTGAACCAAAATGGTAATTGACCGCCGCCAGATTGACCCCGGCCTTGCTGGTAATCAGCCGCAATGAAGTTTCAGCAAACCCTTTTTCCGCGAACAGCTGCTCGGCAGCATCAAGGATACGTTCAACGGTTTCCGACTGGGCCATGACTACTCCGCCTGACAAACATTTAAACACTTGTTTGAAACATACGTTTCAGCCAGTCAAAAGTCAAGATGACCTATTCGTTTTGCGACCGGTCGGTTTCGCATTTAACCACAGCCTCGGCCAGCCCGGCCCCAACTGATAAGGTACGGACCACAGCGCTTATCGACGACCGTCCAGCGGACTGCCGGAAATGGATGATTGCCAATACGCCTTCACTGTATATAATCCCAGTCACTGTATAAAAAGACAGAGCGATCATCATGTTAAAACTGACGCCACGCCAAGCTGAGATCCTGGCTTTCATCAAGCGATGCCTGGATGACAACGGATACCCGCCCACCCGTGCCGAGATCGCACAGGAACTGGGCTTCAAGTCACCCAACGCTGCCGAAGAGCACCTCAAGGCCCTGGCCCGCAAGGGTGCCATCGAGATGACCCCTGGCGCTTCACGAGGCATTCGCATTCCCGGCTTCGAAGCCAAGGCTGACGAATCCACCCTGCCCATTATCGGCCGGGTTGCTGCCGGTGCGCCGATCCTGGCGCAGGAACACGTTGAAGAGTCCTGCAACATCAACCCGACCTTCTTCCATCCGCGAGCTGATTACTTGCTGCGCGTACAGGGCATGAGCATGAAGGACGTCGGCATCTTCGATGGCGACCTGCTGGCTGTGCATACCTGCCGCGAAGCGCGCAACGGCCAGATCGTGGTAGCCCGCATCGACGACGAAGTGACCGTAAAACGCTTCAAGCGTGAAGGCAGCAAAGTCTGGCTTATCGCTGAAAATCCGGATTTTGCCCCTATTGAAGTCAATCTCAAGGAGCAGGAACTGGTTATTGAAGGCCTGAGCGTCGGCGTTATTCGCCGCTAATAGGAGGCGTCATGCAGTTCCCCCACACACCGCTGCCCGCACAACTGACCCTGTTCGAGGCGTTCATGGCACAGCCCATGGCCCCTGCGATCAAGGACGTGCTCGAATCACCCTGGAGCGCCGAACCTGAAGTCTTCAGTGAGCTGTCGCTACGCGGTGCTGCCGGAAACTGCCTGAACCTGCTTGCCCCCATGCTGCGCGAACTGAGCGAGCAGCAAAACGCCCGCTGGTTGACCCTTATCGCACCACCGGCCAGCCTGACCCAAAGCTGGCTGCGCGATGCAGGGCTGAACCGCGAGCGAATTTTGCTGCTGCAGCCCAATGGCAATAAAAGCGCGTTGCAGCTCACCTGCGAAGCGCTACGCCTGGGCCGCAGCCACACCGTTGTCAGCTGGATCAACCCGCTGAACAGCGCTGCACGCCAACAGTTGATCAGCGCAGCCCGCACCGGTCACGGGCAAAGCCTGAATATTCGCCTGGGCTAAACAAGCAACGCTGCCACAGGGCCAGTGCAGAATGCACTTGCCTGGCTGCGGCACAGGGTTGCGGGGCGATTAATGAAGAATGCGCGGCCCGTCGTCTTTTTCCAGCTCGCCTTCTGCCAGCCGACCCGCCATTTGCACGCCGACGCTGAGCATGGCCTTGGCCACCTCTACGTGCTGACCCTGAAGAAAAGCCTTGGCATCTTCAGAAAAATTCAGCGTGACCAAAGACCCTTCGTCCTCAGCACGGCGCAACTCGATGCGGCCGTCTGGCAACTCGACAATTTCTAGAAAGGACGTTGGCATATAAATTTGTTCTCCACGAAAGCGTGGGAGTATATCAGCCATCCTATGGGAAATTCCCAGGATCTGTGCGCTTTGTACTACAGACTGATGAATGACTGTACCGTTTCGCTTATGACCCTCAGCACTCATTGAGTCCATCACGGAACCGAATGGCCAGCGCCTTGAGATTCTGGCGCCACTCTTCCATGGTTTCGCGGCTTAGCTCATGTGGCGCCTCGTCCTCCAGGCTGACCGTATCGATCAAAGGCTGGAATACATCTGCCTTGACCTTTTTCGGCGCCTGCAGCGGCTGATACAGCGCTGCATGGGTGGCCATCAGCTGCGCCAGCCAGGTTTGCGGCGCGCAAGCCAGCTCGACCAGCTCTGCCAGTTCAGGGATGGCTTTCTCGTCCAGCACCTGCCGGGTGAGCAACAACTCAACCCGTGGTGCGCTGGCTTGTGACAGGCGATAAAAGACTGCAATTTCATGACACAGGCCTAGCAAGGCACCATATAAATGGAATACCGCCGCCTCGCGCTCGGCCTGAACCAGCGCCTGGGCATTCATGGCCCGACCTTCGCTCGCCTTGTTCATGGCCTCCAGGGCCAGACCGGCGAAATAGATCTTCTGATTGGTGCGGGTATAGAGTTCGTGAGCCATGCGGGCGCTCCACAGCGGATGGGTAAAGGCAGGTCGTGCAGTCTCAGGGATCAGGGCGTGCTGGCGCAAGGCCCACGCTCCCTAACGTCACGTGTGGGAGCGGGCTTGCTCGCGATGCAGGCGCTGAGGTGTTCCAGTCATACCGTGTCGATGCCATCGCGAGCAAGCCCGCTCCCACAAAAAGTGCTCCAGCGGCGACAACCACGCCCGGAACCGGCAAAAAAAAACCGCGCAAGGCATGCAGCCCTTGCGCGGTTTTTTATTCAGCTATCAGCTCGGATCAGGCGTCTTTGTCTTTACGCTTGTCTTCAACCTTCCAGCTCTTGCCATCGTAGAACGCACGCCAGCCAGTCGGCTTGCCATCCACTTCGGTCTGTACGTACTGCTCTTTGGTTTTGCGACTGTAGCGAATCACCGCCGGGCGACCATCCGGGTCTTTCTTCGGTGCTTCACACAGGAAATGGTACTTGGGATCGATCTCGTCCTTGTGCGGAATGATTTCAATCACCAGCGGCGCTCGGGTCTCGCGGTTCTTGGGGAACTGGCTGGCCGCCAGGAACAACCCCGAAGCGCCGTCACGCAGGATATACGTGTCGTTGACCTTCTCGCACTTGAGCTCCGGCATCTTCACCGGATCCATTTTCGGCGGCGCCGCTTCACCGCTTTTCAGCAGTTTGCGGGTGTTTTTGCATTCGGCATTGGTACAGCCGAAGAACTTGCCGAAACGACCGGTTTTGAGCTGCATCTCGCTGCCGCACTTGTCGCATTCAAGGCTCGGCCCTTCGTAGCCCTTGATCCGGTAGTTGCCTTCCTCGATCTCGTAGCCAACGCAATCCGGGTTGTTACCGCAGATATGCAGTTTGTGCTTCTCGTCCAGCAGGTAAGCGTCCATGGCCGTGCTGCAAATCGGGCAACGGTGCTTGCCCAGCAGTACCAGCGACTCGGATTCACCTTCGTCGTCGGCGGCAATTTCATCGCCCGGCACCAGGTTGACCGTGGCCTTGCAGCGTTCTTTCGGCGGCAGACTGTAGCCCGAGCAACCCAGGAATACGCCGGTCGATGCCGTACGAATCTGCATCGGACGACCACATTCCTTGCACGGAATATCTGTCATGACTGGCTGGTTGGCGCGCATACCACCTTCCGGCGCAGCAGCAACTTCAAGCTTCTTCTTGAAGTCGCCGTAGAACTCGTCCAGGACGTTTTTCCAGTCGCGCTCACCTTGCGCAACGTCATCGAGGTTCTCTTCCATGCCGGCGGTAAAACCGTAGTCCATCAGGTCGGAGAAGCTTTCAGACAGGCGCTCGGTAACGATATCGCCCATTTTTTCGGAGTAGAAACGGCGGTTGTGCAACGCCACGTACCCCCGATCCTGAATGGTCGAGATGATCGCTGCATAGGTCGAAGGACGACCGATGCCACGCTTTTCCATCTCTTTTACCAGGCTGGCCTCGGAGTAACGCGCAGGTGGCTTGGTGAAGTGCTGGCTCGGATCAAGCTCGATCAACTTGAGCTTATCGCCCTGGGCCATGTCCGGCAGCACATCGTCGTCGCCCGGCTTGGCAATTTGCGGCATCACACGGGTGTAACCGTCGAATTTGAGGATGCGACCTTTAGCACGCAGCTCAAAATCACCGGCCGCCACAGTGACGGTGGTCGACAGGTATTTGGCCGGCAGCATCTGGCATGCCACGAATTGGCGCCAGATCAGCTCGTAAAGGCGCTCAGCGTCGCGCTCCATGCCCGTCAGCTTGCTCGGGTGCATGTTGACGTCGGAAGGACGAATCGCTTCGTGAGCCTCCTGTGCGCCTTCCTTGCTGCTGTACACGTTGGCTGCCGGCGGCAGGTAGTCCGCGCCGAACTCGCCTTCAATGTAGGTGCGTGCCATTTCGACCGCATCGGCCGACAGGTTGGTGGAGTCGGTACGCATGTACGTGATGTAGCCCGCTTCATACAAGCGCTGGGCCATCATCATGGTTTTCTTCACCCCGTAGCCCAGGCGATTGCTCGCTGCCTGCTGCAGGGTGGACGTGATAAACGGCGCCGACGGCTTGCTGCTGGTCGGTTTGTCTTCACGCTTGACGATGCTGTAGCTGGAAGCCTTGAGCTTCTCCAGGGCAGCCATGGCCTGGGTTTCGTTCAGCGGCTTGAACGCCTCGCCTTTTTCGCGGGCAACGTCGAAGCGCACCTTGGCACCCTTGGCGGTGCCAAGGTCGGCGTGAATTTCCCAGTATTCTTCGGGGTTGAACGCACGAATTTCGCGCTCACGCTCCACCACCAGCTTCACCGCCACCGATTGCACACGGCCTGCCGACAGGCCACGGGCAACCTTGGCCCACAGCAGCGGCGAAACCATGTAACCCACTACACGGTCGAGAAAACGGCGTGCCTGCTGAGCGTTGACCCGGTTGATATCCAGTTCACCCGGCTTGGAAAAAGCTTCCTGAATCGCCTTTTTGGTGATTTCGTTGAACACCACGCGCTTGTAGCGGCTGTCATCACCCCCGATGGCTTCGCGCAGGTGCCAGGCAATGGCTTCCCCCTCGCGATCCAAGTCGGTTGCGAGATAGATGGTGTCAGCATCCTTGGCGAGCCGGCGCAGCTCTTCGATGACCTTTTCCTTGCCCGGGAGGATCTCGTACTTGGCTTTCCAGCCATGTTCCGGATCGACGCCCATGCGCGAGATCAGCTGCTTTTGAGCTTTCTCTTTTGGCGACAGGGCCGGCGCCTCGCCGGCCGCAGCCTTACCACGCTTGGCAGCAGGTTCTTTGCTGGCGCTAGCCGAACCGCTGGTGGGCAGGTCTCGGATATGGCCGATACTCGACTTCACCACGTACTCGTTACCCAAGTACTTGTTGATGGTCTTGGCCTTAGCCGGGGATTCCACAATGACCAGCGATTTGCCCATGGATCAGAAAATTCCTGAATTCTAGAAGTGAAAGGCGGTTCGCGCCTGACGCGGCACCGCTATATATAGTGGCTACAAGGTGAGGTCAAGCACAGGGTTCTGCGCGACCATGCCTTATGGCCGGGAAAAAACGCTGGGTTCGGCCTGAATCAGGGCAAAGCGCGGGACCTGTTCGCCCTCGACAATGACTGACTCCAGGAACATGCTCAGCGGGCGCACCCAAAAGCCGTAATCGCCATACAGGGCTTGGTAGAACACTACATCCTCTTCGGTTTCGGAGTGGCGAGCCACACTGAATACCCGATATTGAGGGCCTTTGTAATGTTGATAGAGCCCGGGTTGTAGCGGCATGTTGCGGCCCCTCTGCAAAATAAAAAAATAAAAACGCTTAAAAACAAAAACCGGGGCACAAGGCCCCGGCTTCCATCATCGCAACGCTTAGACGCGTTCGAAGACGGTGGAAATGCCCTGGCCAAGACCAATGCACATGGTGGACAACCCGAAGGTGCCGCCATTTTGCTTCATTACATTGAGCAAAGTGCCAGAGATACGAGCGCCCGAACATCCAAACGGGTGACCCAGAGCGATGGCACCGCCGTGCAGGTTAACCTTCTCATTCATCTTGTCGAGCACTTTCAAATCTTTCAGCACTGGCAGGGCCTGTGCAGCGAAAGCTTCGTTAAGCTCGATGAAGTCGATATCAGCCATATTCAAGCCCGCACGCTTCAACGCTTTTTGCGTAGCCGGTACTGGACCATAGCCCATGATCGCAGGATCCACACCGGCAACGGCCATGGAGCGGATAACGGCCAAAGGCTCCAGGCCCAGGTCTTTTGCACGCTGAGCCGACATCACGATCATGCACGAAGCACCATCGGTGATCTGCGACGACGTGCCCGCAGTCACTGTACCGCCTTTAGGGTTGAAAGCAGGTTTCAACGCCGCCAGGCTTTCCAGGGTGGTATCTGGACGAATAGTTTCATCGTAGTCGAAAATCTTCAGGAAGCCGTTTTCGTCATATCCCTGCATCGGGATGATTTCGTCTTTGAACTTGCCTTCAATCGTCGCCTTGTGCGCCAACTGGTGCGAGCGCACTGCAAATGCGTCCTGCTGTTCGCGGGTGATGCCGTGCATCTTGCCCAGCATTTCAGCGGTCAAACCCATCATGCCCGAGGCTTTCGCCGCGTACAGCGACATGTGCGGGTTAGGGTCAACGCCGTGCATCATGCTCACGTGGCCCATATGCTCGACGCCGCCAACCACGAAAACGTCACCGTTGCCGGTCATGATCGCTTGCGCAGCCGTGTGCAGGGCACTCATGGACGAGCCGCACAGGCGGCTTACGGTCTGTGCAGCGCTGGTGTGCGGGATCTGGGTCATCAGCGACGCCATGCGCGCGATGTTCCAGCCCTGCTCCAGGGTCTGGTTCACACAGCCCCAGATCACGTCTTCCACTTCGCTCGGGTCAACCTTGTTGTTGCGCTCCAGCACTTTGCTGATCAAGTGCGCAGACATGTCTTCAGCACGGGTGTTGCGGTGCATGCCACCCTTGGAGCGGCCCATCGGGGTGCGACCGAAGTCTACAATCACCACGTCTCTAGGATTCAAGCTCATAATTTCACTCTCACTCTAATGGGGCGCTTAACCGAAGAAGCTCTGGCCGTTCTTGGCCATCTCACGCAGCTTCGCAGTCGGGTGGTACAGCGCGCCCAGTTCAGCGTACTGATCGGCCAGGGCCACGAACTCTGCAACACCGATCGAATCGATGTAGCGCAGTGCGCCGCCACGGAACAGCGGGAAGCCAATACCGTAGACCAGACCCATATCGGCCTCGGCTGCGGTTTCAACGATGCCGTCTTCCAGGCAGCGTACGGTTTCCAGACACAACGGAATCATCATCCAGTTGATGATGTCCTCGTCGGTCACGTCGCGCTGCTCGTAAACAATTGGCTTGAGCACTTCAAGTACGCTGGAATCAACGACTTTCTTCTGCTTGCCCTTTTTGTCAGCCTCGTAGGCATAGAAGCCTTTGCCGTTTTTCTGACCCAGGCGCTTGGCCTCGTACAGAGCGTCGATCGCCGAGCGGCGGTCGTCTTTCATGCGATCCGGGAAGCCTTCAGCCATCACGTCGCGACCGTGGTGGCCGGTGTCGATGCCGACCACGTCCATCAGGTACGCCGGGCCCATTGGCCAGCCGAATTTTTCCATTACTTTGTCGATGCGCACAAAGTCGACACCGGCACTGACCAGACGGGCAAAACCGCCGAAGTACGGGAACAATACGCGGTTGACCAAAAAGCCCGGGCAGTCGTTGACCACGATCGGGTTCTTGCCCATTTTCTTGGCGTAGGCAACGGTGGTGGCAACAGCCAGGTCGCTGGACTTCTCGCCACGAATCACTTCAACCAGCGGCATCATGTGCACCGGGTTGAAGAAGTGCATGCCGACGAAATTTTCCGGACGCTTGAGGGCCTTGGCCAGCAGGCTGATGGAAATGGTCGAAGTGTTGGAAGCCAGGATGGCGTCTTCGCGAACATGGTTTTCCACTTCCGCCAGTACCGCTTGCTTGACCTTCGGGTTCTCGACTACCGCTTCGACCACCAGGTCGACGTTGCCGAAATCGCCGTAGGACAGAGTAGGACGAATACCGTTCAGTACTTCGGCCATTTTCGCCGGAGTCATGCGACCTTTATCAACGCGACCCACCAGCAACTTGGCGGCTTCAGCCAGCCCTTGCTCGATGCCGTGTTCGTTGATGTCCTTCATCAGGATCGGCGTGCCTTTGGAGGCCGACTGATAGGCAATACCGCCACCCATGATGCCTGCACCCAGAACGGCGGCCTGCTTCACGTCTTTGGCGATTTTGTCGTAGATCTTGGCTTTTTTCTTCAGTTCCTGATCGTTCAGGAACAGGCCGATCAGACAGTTTGAAGCGGAGGTCTTGGCCAGTTTGGCAAAACCTGCAGCTTCCACTTCCAGCGCCTTGTCACGACCGAAGTTCGCGGCTTTCTGGATGGTCTTGATCGCTTCAACCGGGGCCGGGTAGTTCGGGCCGGCCTGGCCAGCCACGAAACCTTTGGCGGTTTCGAACGCCATCATTTGTTCGATTGCGTTGAGCTTGAGCTTTTCCAGCTTCGGCTGACGCTTGGCCTTGTAGTCCAGCTCACCACTGATGGCGCGCTTGATCAGGTCCAGGGCAGCTGCGCCCAGCTTGTCAGCGGTGACCACAGCATCAACGGCACCTACTTTCAAAGCGTCTTCTGCGCGGTTTTCCTTGCCGGAGGCAATCCATTCAACCGCGTTATCAACGCCGATCAGGCGTGGCAGACGCACGGTGCCGCCAAAGCCCGGGTAGATACCCAGCTTGACTTCCGGCAGGCCGATCTTGGCGCTGTCAGCCATGATCCGGAAGTCGGCTGCCAGGCACATTTCCAGACCGCCGCCCAACGCGATGCCATTGATGGCAGCGACGGTAGGTACGTTGAGGTCTTCGAAATCGCTGAAGATTCTGTTGGCTTCCAGGTTGCCGGCAATCAGCTCGGCATCCGGCAATTTGAAGTTTTCAACGAATTCGGTGATGTCGGCGCCGACGATAAACACGTCTTTACCGCTGGAAACGATGACACCCTTGACCGAAGCATCTGCCTTGATCGCATCTACTGCCTGACGCAATTCGTTCAGGGTTAGACGGTTGAACTTGTTGACGGACTCACCCTTGAGGTCGAACTTGAGTTCGACGATGCCACTTTCAAGAGCCGTAACCGTGATGGCTTTACCTTCGTAAATCATCAACTGATCTCCAGGATATGGAAGCTGAACAGTACACGTCAGAAGCTAGCGTCTGGCTGTCACTGACCTTTGCGTCAATGCTGTTGCCAATCCGCCAGGCACACCCGCCAACGCGATAATCGGGATTGAACAAGCATCGTCTGACACGACAAACACTCAATTCATACGCCCGTTTGATTTGGGTGTCGACACCTTCACGGAAAAGCGATCGATTGTCAATTGTCCAAAACAATGATGACAAAACGACCCGGCAGTCAGTTTAGACACCTGCGCTATGAGCGCCCGAAACCATTGCGGCGCCTTGCAGGTGAAAAGTGTGGGAGCGGGCTTGCTCGGGATTCAGACGCCGCGGTTTGTCTGCCACACCCTGCCGATTCCATCGCGGGCAAGCCCGCCCCCACAAGGGTCATGCCAGCGCCTTGAGCACCTCGTCAATGGCCTTGAGCACCTGGGCCTCGCCCTTCTCGCCCCAGACCAGCACAATCATTTGTTTATCGGCCTCAACCTTGTAGACATTGGCTGGCAGCTTGCGAAACTGCGCCAGCAGGCGCTCGTCCTCGCATTCTTCCTGCCAGCGATTGAGCCATTTTCCCGGTGCCGATTGCCAATAGCACCAAACATCAGGTTTAGTACTGCGGCGCGGACGGTGGTACTGCGCGCAGGAACCGGGCGGTTGCGGCTCAAGCCAGTGCGGCCACTCCTGAGGCGCCAGCTGCATGGACAACCCCATGCGCCGCGCCTCCATGCGCAGGTCCATCCGACCACTTTGCCCCCGGGACGGGCGCAACCACGCCAGGGGACTCAGAACCAGTGCCAGGATTGACACCACTATCCATACCGTCATATCTGTACTCTCACTGCTTGATAAACGCATGACCCAGACTTGAACCAAGGCTCTGGAAAAGGGCCATACTCATAATTAATCGCCATCTACAGGAGCACCCCACATGCCCTACGAACATATCCTGGTCGCCGTCGACCTGACCGACGAATGTGACCCCGTGATCAACCGCGCCAGTGAAAGCGCCAAGGCCAACGGCGCCAAATTGTCACTGATCCATATCGTCGAACCGATGGCGATGGCGTTCGGCGGCGATGTGCCAATGGATCTCTCGCAATTGCAGCAGCAACAGTTCGACCAGGCCAAGGAACGCCTTGAACGCCTGATCGCCAAATACCCGCAGCTGCACAAGGACTACTGCCACCTGAACTACGGCCAGCCGCGCCAGGAAATCCATGCCCTGGCCAAAGCGCAAAACTGCGACCTGATCGTGGTTGGCAGCCACGGCCGCCACGGCCTCGCCCTGCTGCTGGGCTCGACCGCCAACGACGTACTGCATGGTGCACCGTGCGACGTGCTGGCGGTCAGCCTGAAAAAACCTGACTGAGTTTATCTGCAGCAACCACAAAAAAGCCCGGCCCCTTATAAAAGGGCCGGGCTTTTTCAGTTCAGCACGGGGTCAATCAGGCATCCAGCTCGGCCCAGCGCTCGACCAGCTGCTCAAGCTCGGCTTGCAATGTTTCAAGCTTGGCAATCACTTCCGCGGTTTTGGCCGCAGGCAGTTGATAGAAACCAGCGTCAGCCATTTCTGCTTCAACCGCAGCAATGGCCTGTTCCTTGGCGTCGATATCGGCCGGCAGGGCTTCCAGCTCACGCTGCAGCTTGTAGCTGAGTTTCTTTTTCGCCGCAGGAGCAGGCTGAGCGGCCACAGGTGCCGGTGCAGCCTCGACCACGGCCGAGTTGAGGTCGGCTTTGCCCGACTTGCTCTCGGTCACGCCCAGCAGGCGCGGTGAACCGCCCTGGCGCAGCCAGTCCTGATAACCGCCCACGTACTCGCGAACCTTGCCTTCGCCCTGGAAAACCAGGGTGCTGGTCACCACGTTATCGAGGAATGCCCGATCGTGACTGACCATCAGCACTGTGCCCTTGAAGGTCAGCAGTACCTCTTCAAGCAGCTCCAGGGTTTCAACGTCGAGGTCGTTGGTCGGCTCATCGAGCACCAGCAGGTTGGCCGGCTTGCTGAACAGCTTGGCCAGCAACAGACGCGCACGCTCACCACCCGACAGCGCCTTGACCGGCGTGCGGGCACGCTGAGGGCTGAACAGGAAGTCACCCAGGTAGCTGAGCACGTGACGGCTCTGGCCGTCGATATCGATAAAGTCGCGGCCTTCGGCCACGTTGTCGATCACGGTTTTTTCCAGATCCAGCTGATGGCGCAGCTGATCGAAGTAAGCCACGTCGATACGCGTGCCCTCTTCAACCGTACCTTCAGTTGGCACCAGACCGCCCAGCATCAGCTTGAGCAGCGTGGTTTTACCGGTACCGTTGGCACCCAGCAGACCGATACGGTCGCCGCGCTGCAGCACCATCGAGAAGTCCTTGAGCAGGAACGGACCACCCGGGTGAGCAAAGCTGACGTTTTCCAGCACCATCACTTGCTTGCCGGACTTGTCTGCCGTGTCCAGCTGGATATTCGCCTTGCCGGTACGCTCGCGACGTTCGCTGCGCTCTACGCGCAGTTCTTTCAGGGCGCGCACGCGGCCTTCGTTACGGGTGCGGCGGGCCTTGATGCCCTGGCGGATCCAGACTTCTTCCTGAGCCAGACGCTTGTCGAACAGCGCATTGGCGGTTTCTTCCGCGGCCAGGGTAGCTTCCTTGTGCACCAGGAAACTGGCGTAGTCGCCATTCCAGTCGATCAGGCCGCCACGGTCCAGCTCCAGAATCCGGGTGGCCAGGTTCTGCAGGAATGAACGGTCATGGGTAATAAACAGAACCGCGCCCTGGAAGTCCTTGAGGGCCTCTTCCAGCCACGCGATTGCGCCGATATCCAGGTGGTTGGTCGGTTCGTCGAGCAGCAGCAGGTCCGGTTCGGAAACCAGAGCCTGTGCAAGCAGGACGCGACGACGCCAGCCGCCGGACAATTCGGCCAGGGTTTTGTCGGCGGGCAATTGCAGGCGGCTCAGGGTGCTGTCCACCAATTGCTGCAAGCGCCAGCCATCACGGGCTTCGAGGTCTTGCTGGACGTGCATCAGCTTGTCCAGGTCAGCATCGGTGACGATGTTCTGGCTCAAGTGATGGTACTGGGCCAGTAACTCGCCAACACCGTCCAGGCCTTCGGCCACAACGTCGAATACAGTCCGCTCGTCGGCAACCGGCAACTCTTGCGGCAATTCGCCAATCTTGAGGCCGGGCGCGCGCCAAACAGAGCCGTCATCGGGTTTTTGATCACCTTTAACCAGCTTCATCATGCTGGACTTGCCGGTACCGTTGCGGCCGATGATGCACACCCGCTCTCCACGGGCGATCTGCCAGGACACCTTGTCCAACAACGGCATAGAGCCGAAAGCAAGGGACACATCGCTGAATTTGAGCAGGGTCATGAGCTTCTCCAAAAACTGGGCGCGCATTCTACCTGATTTGAACCCCCGGGCGGCCGGGTATTTCTTGTACGGTGCCGTCTTGCCTTCATTTAGTGCCAAGTTGCTATGGTTGGCCGCCAAGACGTTCACGCGTCGCTGGCAAAAGGCTAAGCTACGAAATAATCAGTGCAGGTTCGGCCTGCGCTCGTCACGTTTTTTATCAGTACGGAAGCCTCATGCGCAGTCGTCTCTTCAACTTTTTATCCTGCCTGCTTCTCACCAGCTGCGCCGTGCAAGCCGCCCATGGCGCAGACCTGACCCAACAACGCCAGCTCTACGACCAGGCCAAGCGCGCCTTGGCCAAAGGCGATTCCGGCCCTTACTTTCAAAATTCCGCAGCCTTGCGCAGCTACCCGCTTACGCCGTATCTGGCCTATGACGAGTTGACCGCACGCCTGAAGTCCGCAAGCAACACAGAAATCGAACAGTTTCTCGCCGCACATGGCGACCTGCCGCAAGCCAACTGGATGAAACTGCGCTGGCTGCGCTGGCTGGCAGACCGTGGCGACTGGGCCACTTTCGCAAAGTACTACGACCCCAAGCTCAACTTCACCGAGCTGGACTGCCTCAACGGCCAATATGAGTTGCAACACAACCGCAAGGCCGAGGGTTATGCCAGCGCAGAAAAACTCTGGATGGTCGGCAAGGCGCAACCGGCCGCCTGCGATGCCCTGTTCAGCCAATGGGCCGCGGCAGGCCAGCTGACCGAGCAAAAACGCTGGCAGCGGGTCAAACTGGCCGCTGAAGCACGTAATTACGCCCTGGCCACGCAACTCGCCAACGGCCTCAATACGCTTGGCCCACAAGCCCGGCTGATGATTGACGTGGCGCAAAAACCCGACATGCTCAGCCAGCCGTCACGTTTTGCCCCGGCCAGCGAGGCCATGTCTGACGCCGTAGGCCTGGGCCTGCGCCGCCTGGCACGTCAGGACCCGGAAAAAGCCGCGTCCCTGCTCGACACCTACGCCACCAACATGCATTTTTCCCGCGATGAAAAAGTCGCCATCGCCCGGGAAATCGGCCTGACGTTCGCCCGCCGCTACGACAGCCGCGGCCTGGACATCATGACCCAGTACGACCCCGAACTGCGGGACAATACCGTCACCGAGTGGCGCCTGCGTCTGCTGCTGCGTCTGGGCCGCTGGGAAGATGCCTACCAGCTCACCCGCAAACTCCCACAAGACTTGGCAACCACCAGCCGCTGGCGCTACTGGCAGGCCCGCAGCCTTGAACTGGCCGAACCCAAAAACCCGCAAGCTCAGGTCCTGTTCAAAAAAGTCGCCAACGAACGTGATTTCTACGGGTTCCTGGCCGCTGACCGGGCGCAAACCCCTTATCAACTCAACAACCGGCCGCTGGTGCTCAGCCCGCAACTGATCAAAAAAGTGCGCAATACGCCAGGCGTGCAGCGCGCACTTGAATTCCATGACCGCGGCCAGGTGGTCGATGGTCGTCGTGAGTGGTATTACGTCAGTCGCCTGTTCAGCCGTGACGAAATGGTCGCCCAGGCCAAGCTGGCTTACGACCTCAAGTGGTATTTCCCGGCTATCCGCACCATCAGCCAGGCCCAGTACTGGGATGACCTGGACATTCGCTTCCCGATGGCCCACCGCGATACTCTGGTGCGCGAAGCCAAACTCCGCGGCTTGCACTCCAGCTGGGTATTCGCCATCACCCGTCAGGAAAGTGCCTTTATGGATGACGCCCGCTCCGGCGTTGGCGCCAGCGGCCTGATGCAGTTGATGCCCGCCACCGCCAAAGAGACCGCACGAAAATTCAGCATCCCGCTGGCCTCGCCGCAGCAAGTGCTGAACCCCGACAAGAACATCCAGCTGGGTGCCGCTTACCTGAGCCAGGTGCATGGCCAGTTCAACGGCAACCGGGTGCTGGCTTCAGCGGCTTACAACGCCGGGCCGGGACGTGTGCGCCAGTGGCTCAAGGGTGCCAACCACCTGGGCTTCGACGTGTGGATCGAGAGCATCCCGTTCGACGAAACCCGCCAGTACGTGCAGAACGTGTTGTCTTATTCGGTGATCTACGGGCAAAAGCTCAATGCGCCACAGCCTGTAGTGGACTGGCATGAGCGCTATTTTGATGATCAGTGACAGGTAGCCTGTAGCAGCTGCCGAAGGAACGAGGCAGCTGCTACAGGGCTTGGCTACTCCAGGATTGTTACCGGCATGCCGACTTCCAGAACGCCATTACCCTCGTTAACCAGGTTCTGACCGAACATGGTGCCGTTTTCCTGCTTGCGGTAGGTCATCAGGGTCGCCAGCGGTTCGCGCTGTTCATCACGCACCCCTGTATGCGGATCAACAGTAGTGAGGATGCAGCGCGAGCAGGACTTGACCACGCGGAACTCGACATCGCCGATGCGGATACGCTTCCAGCCGTCTTCGGCAAAGGCTTCGCTGCCTTCGATCACCAGGTTGGGGCGAAAGCGCAGCATGTCCATCGGCCGGCCGATCTTGTGCGAAATATCATCCAGCGATGCCTGGCCAATCAGCAAAAGCGGATAACCATCGGCGAACGCAACCTGGTCATCATCCCGGCCGTAGCCCGACTCCGTGGTGCGCGCCCTTTGCAGTGGTACATGCACCAGCCGCACCGGCTTTTCTACAAAGCGGCTTAGCCAGTCAGCAGCAGCATCCCCTGCATCCGGTACACGCAAGGTGTCGCGCCATATCGTCACGCCACGCAGGTCGGTGTCGGCATCCGGCACTGCGACCTCCAGTGCCTCGAACCCTTCGGCATTCAAGGTCAAGCCACCGGCGACATTCCACAGCGCAGACAGCTGACTCATTTTGGGGTCGGCACGCTGGGTCAGAAACCGCCCGCTGGCTTCATCCACCAACATCCAGCGTCGATCGCCCACCAGCCCCAGCTTGTCCAGCGTGGCCAGAGGCAAGCTTTCACCCTTGCCGGATTTAAGTGGAAAACGATAAAGCGCGCTTAGACGCAGCATGACTCAGCTCCCTGCGGGGTTAAAAAAGCCACAGTATACGAGCCGATCACTGATGCAAAGGTGCGGGACTTCATGCAGGTTGTTGGTCCAGTATCAGGCGCTGACGTACGACATCCACCAGCTTGTCCGGCTGGAATTTGGACAGAAAATTGTCGCACCCGACCTTTTTCACCATCGACTCGTTAAAGCTGCCGGACAACGAGGTATGCAACACCACATACAGCGCGCGCAAACGCGGGTCATTACGGATTTCAGTGGTCAACCGGTAACCGTCCATTTCCGGCATTTCGGCATCGGTGAAGATCATCAGCAACTTGTCGGTCATTACCTGCCCGGTATCGGCCCAGCCCTTGAGCATGTTCAGCGCCTTCAAACCATCGCTGGCGATATGCATCTTGACCCCCAGTTGCGAAAGCGTTTCACGCAGTTGCGCCAGCGCTACACTGGAATCGTCGACCAGCAGCACTTCACGCCCGCGCACTTGCTCGAAGATCGGATCGGCAAGCTTCTCGCGCGAGACTTTGGCGTTGTACGGCACGATTTCGGCAAGAACTTTTTCCACGTCGATGATCTCGACCAATTGCTCCTCGACCTTACTGATGGCCGTCAGGTAATGACTGCGCCCGGCACTGGCGGGTGGAGGCAGGATGGCCTCCCAGTTCATATTGACGATACGGTCAACCCCGCCCACCAGGAAGGCCTGCACCGAGCGGTTGTACTCGGTGACGATAATGGTGCTGTCCGGGCCCGGCACCAGCGCACGCATGCCGATGGCCTGGGACAGGTCGATCACCGGCAGGGTTTTACCGCGCAGGTTGACCACGCCGCACACATGGGGATGGCGGTGCGGCATCAAGGTCAGTTTTGGCAATTGCAGGACTTCTTGCACCTTGAACACGTTGATCGCGAACAACTGCCTGCCGGCCAGACGAAACATGAGAAGTTCCAGTCGGTTTTCACCGACCAGTTGAGTGCGCTGGTCTACCGTGTCGAGAATGCCGGCCATGAGTAACTCCTGGGGTAGGTACTTGATGCCTGACCTTATCGGCCGGATTCCCAGGACCTTGATATCGTTTAGCTATCAACTAACCCGCAATTCTGACTGGCCCAGCAAAGGCGACCCCTGGGGCAAGTGGACCTTCAAAGCGCCCTTGCGCACGGCAAAGCGCATCGCATCGCCCGCAAGCGGCTCACCATCGAGGTTGATCGCCAGCCCTTCGGCGGCCTTGATCTCGACCCAGGGCAAACGCGCGCGGACAAACAGGTTATCCAGCCCCCAGCCTTCGGTCATCAGGCTCTTGAGCGTACCGACGATTTCCGTGGGTGCTGGCAAAATGCTGATATCCAGCAAGCCATCATCGACCAGCGCCTCAGGGCACAGGACTTGCCCGCCCCCGGCCTGACGACCGTTGCCGATGCCCAGCGCCAGCAACTCGCCTTGCCAGTGAAAGTCCGGCCCCTGTAGCTCGGCATAGGCCGCGTGCAGCTCAGTAAAGCGCGACAGCCCGGTAAACAGATAGGCCGCGCCGCCCAGTACCTTTTTCAGGTCTTCGGAGGTATTGGCGGTGACCTGGCTACCAAAGCCACCGGTGGCCATGTTCAAAAACAACTGGCCGTCGACTTCACCCAGATCGATGGGACAGGCTGGCACATCGAGCAAGGCCAGGGCTTGAGCGGGCTCCAGAGACACACCGGCCGCCCGGGCAAAGTCATTGGCGGTGCCCAACGGCAACAGCACCAGACTGGCCTCGGTATCGGCCAGTGCCATCGCCTCGCAAATATCACGCAAAGTGCCATCGCCGCCACCGGCAATCAGCCGGGTGTAGCCACCCTCCAGCGCCTCGCGTACCAGACGCTGCGCATCCCCGGCCTCCCAGGTCAACCGCACCGCCAGTTCCCACCCCGCCGCCCGCTGCTGCTCAACGGCAGCGCGCACGTCCTCGTTGAGCGCCTGCTTGCCGTGCAAAATCAAAAAAGCCTTACCTGCACTCATATTCCATCCCTCGACATAACGGTCTGATTGCTTGGACAACAGCCAGACCGAAAAGGCCCATGCACCCGTGATTTAACCTTCACGGCTCGATCAAAAGCGCAGAACCGGTCAGACTTCAACCCCTGTAAGTTGTCCAATGATTCTAGAGGCGTTCTGTATGAGCACACTGGTTCCCTGCATCACCGCCGGTGGCGCTGGCACCCGGCTATGGCCAGTGTCGCGCGAGGCCATGCCCAAGCCCTTTATGTGCCTGCCCGATGGTCAGAGCCTGCTGCAAAAGACCTTTGCCCGCGCATCCGGCCTGCGTGACGTTGGCCCGTTGCTGACCGTAACCAACAGGGAGGTGTTTTTTCGCACGCTTGATGATTACCGCGCACAGAACATGGACGACATCGAGCTGGACTTTATCCTCGAGCCATTTGGCCGCAATACTGCCCCGGCGATTGCCGCAGCCGCCTTGCAGATTGCGCAGCGCTACGGCGGTGATACGCAGTTGCTGGTGCTCCCCGCCGACCATCTGATCACCGATATTGCCGCCTTCGGCCGGGCCGTCGACAACGCCCGCAAACTGGCCGACGAGGGCTGGCTGGTGACCTTTGGCATACTGCCAACCCGGGCCGAAATCGGCTTTGGTTATATAGAAAAAGGCCAGAAGCTGAACCAGGATGGCTTTGAAGTGGCGCAGTTTGTTGAAAAACCGGACGCCAAAACGGCCCAGGGCTACCTCGACGGCGGCCTGCATCTGTGGAACAGCGGCATGTTCTGCATGCGCGCCGACAGCGTACTGCAAGAATTCAGGACCCATGCGCCTCTGGTACTGGATGCCGTGACCCACTGCCTTGATCACAGCCAGATGTTTGAGGGCAAACAACAACGCCACCTCGAACTGGACAGCCAGAGTTTCGCCCTGGTGCCCGATATCTCCATAGACTACGCCGTGATGGAGCGCTCGCAAAAAGTTGCCGTGGTGCCCTGCCAGCTGGGCTGGAGTGATATAGGCTCATGGCAGGCGGTGCGCGAGCTGACCCCGGCCGACGCCAATGGCAACCAGTGTACTGGCGAAAACGTACTGCACGATGTACACAACTGCTACATCGACTCGCCGAAACGGTTGGTGGGCGGGGTCGGACTAAACGACCTGATCATTATCGATACGCCGGATGCTCTGCTCGTGGCCGACGCCCGACGCAGCCAGGACGTCAGGCACATCGCCCGAACACTCAGACTCCAGGGCCACGACGCCTATCGCCTGCACCGCACTGTCACCCGCCCGTGGGGCACCTACACCGTGCTGGAGGAAGGTCCGGGGTTCAAGATCAAACGCATCGTGGTCAAGCCCGGAGCCGCGCTGTCCCTGCAGGTGCACCAACGGCGCAGCGAACACTGGATTGTGGTCAGTGGCAGGGCCGAAGTGAACAATGATGGCCTGGACTTCACCCTCGAAACCAACGAGTCCACCTTTATCAAACCCGGCAGCCCACACCGGCTGGGCAACACCGGGGAGGCTGATCTGGTCATGATCGAAGTGCAAAGCGGCGAGTATGTGGGCGAAGACGACATCGTGCGCCTGACTGATATCTATGGGCGCGCGCCTGTCTGAGATCATTGTGGGAGCGGGCTTGCTCGCGATGGCGATCACCCGCAATCGCGAGCAAGCCCGCTCCCACGGGTGACGCAACAGTGCTAGCCCAGCACTTCACTCAACGGGATAAACCCCACCCGGTCGCCTTCGGCCAGGGTGCAATCCTCAAGGACTTCCACCAGCCCTTCAGCCCATGCCGCGCTGCGCAACACGCCTGAACTCTGGTTTTTGTAAATCACCGCACGCCCTTGCTCCAAACGCCCGCGCAGGTACTCGCGACGATTGCCCGGCTTGGGCCAGACAAATCCTGCAGGCACCTGGAACTTCAGCGGTTCGACAGCCTGCACGCCTTGCAGGCGCAGCAGATAAGGCCGTGCCAGCAACGCGAACGTCACCAGAGTCGAGGCAGGGTTACCTGGCAGGCCGATCACCGGCACACCGCGAAAATGCCCGCAGGTCAGGGGTTTGCCCGGCTTGATTGCCAACTTCCACAGCGCCAGCTCGCCCTCTTCGCGCAACGCAATGCCCAAAAAGTCTGCCTCACCAACCGACACTCCGCCGGTGGATAAAATCAGGTCAACCGTTCCCAACTCACCCAACCGCTGGCGGGTGGCGGGCAAGTCATCAGGCAGAATCCCCCCATCGACCACTTCACAGCCCATGCGCGCTAACCAGCTGCACAGCACTATGCGGTTGCTGTTGTAGATTTGCCCCGGGCCCAACGGCTGCCCGGGCTCGATCAGTTCATCGCCAGTGGATAACACTGCCACCTTGACCCGTCGCATCACTCGCAGCTCGGCGCAGCCCAGGGATGCTGCCAGACCCTGCTCGATCGGCCCCAAGCGCGTCCCCGCAGTAAGGACTACCTCACCAATGGTGGTTTCCTGCCCTTTAGGACGAATGTTCTGACCTGCACGCAAGGCATGGGTAAATACCACTCGTCCGTCGACCTGCACCACGGCATTTTCCTGCATTTCGACGCAGTCCGCGCCCGCAGGTACCGGGGCACCAGTAAAAATGCGTGCACAGGTGCCTGGCGCCAGTGGCTCCGGGGCAGTACCGGCAAAAATTCGCTGGCTAACGGTTAGCGGTTCCCCGGACCAGTCGCCCAGGTTCAACGCATAACCGTCCATTGCACTGTTGGGCCAAGGGGGAAGATCAAGGCTTGCAATCAAGTCGTGGGCCAGTACGCGGCCATCCCCTGCGCCCACCGGAACCGATTCGGTGTCAAGGATCGGCGCCGACTCAGCCAGTGCCAGCAAACGCTCAAGTGCCACCTCGACGGGCATCAGCGCGCCGGTTCGACCCGGCTTATCCACGGGTTTCACAGGCCGGCGCCTGCTTCAAGTGGGCGACGAAGTTGCAGGGGCGATGACGGGAATCCAGTTGCTCGGCCAATATCCCGTCCCAACCGGTGCGTACAGCGTTGGTCGAACCCGGCAGGCAGCACACCAGCGTACCGTTGGCCAAGCCGGCAAGAGCCCGGGACTGCACGGTCGAAGTGCCGATATCGGCCACGGAGATCTGGCGGAACAGTTCACCAAAGCCATCTACTTGCTTGTCCAACAGACAACTGACGGCTTCTGGCGTGCTGTCCCGTGCAGTAAAACCTGTGCCGCCGGTAATCAGCACCACCTGCACCCCATCGTCGGCGATCCAGGTCGCGACCTGGGCGCGGATTTTATACAGGTCATCCTTGAGCAACACCCGTGCCGCCAGGTTGTGCCCGGCATCACGCAGGCGATCGACAAAAACCTGACCCGAAGTGTCCGTTTCCAGGGTTCGAGTGTCACTGACGGTAAGAACGGCGATATTCAAAGGTACGAAAGGTGCATCAACCTTGGCTTTCATAGACGAGGTCCAGTTGTAGGAGAAACAGCCCGGTGTTATATCACAGCGCTTCTTTTGCCTGGTTGCGCGGAGTTCCATATGAACCGGTTTCAATGCTCCATCTTGCTGCTGGCAGGTGGCCGTGGCCAGCGCATGGGCGGTCAGGACAAGGGGCTGGTGAGATGGCAGGGTCAGCCGCTGATCGCGTATGCCCAGCGCGTCACCCGCCCGCTGACCGATGACCTGATCATTTCGTGCAATCGCAACCACGAACAGTACACCCGCCTGGCCGATCAACTGGTCAGTGATGGCAATGATGACTTTGCCGGGCCGTTGGCGGGGATCCGCGCCGGGCTGGCCGTGGCCCGCCACTCACACTTGTTGGTGTTGCCCTGCGATGTACCGAAAATCGACCGCGGGTTGCTCGATGCCCTGCTGGACGCTGCCGCTCAACATCCCGATCAGCCGCTGATGGTGCGCCACGGGGAGCACTGGGAACCGCTGTTGTGCGTGATCCCCACAGCCCTGAAAGATGTATTCGAGGCCGCCTGGCAGGCAGGTGAACGCAGCCCGCGCAAAATCATGCTCCAGCTCAATGCACGGGCCTGGCAATGCGCCGAAAATGACCCGCGGCTGGCCAATTTCAATACCCCGGACTGGCTGAAATAATCCGCGCCAGTGTCTGCCTGGGGCTAGCAATGGAACTTGCAGACGATGTATACGTCTCAAGGACAGTAATCATTAACAGCACATTCACTTGTTGGAGATACACCATGACTCACCGGACTCTCGCCGCCCTGATGCTCGCTGCTGGCATGGCCGCCCTTGCCGGCTGCTCCTCGCCTTCGGTGATCACCCTGAACGACGGTCGCGAAATCCAGACTGTCGACGCGCCAAAATACGATGACGACTCAGGCTTCTACCAGTTCAAGCAACTGGACGGTAAAGAAACCCGCATCAACAAAGACCAGATTCGTACCGTTAAAGAGCTGTAATACCGCTCTCTGGTCTTAAAACAAAACCCGCCTTGTGCGGGTTTTGTTTTACCAGTCCAGATGAATCCTGCTCTCGAAAAGGCGTGCTTCTCCCGTGAGCGGATCAACAAAGCGCAAACTCTGGGCCAGCAGTTTCAGCGGCTCGGCGTAGTCATCGACAGCGTCCCTGATCACGTCCGGGTAGAACGGGTCATTGCATATCCCTGCCCCCAGCGCCGCCATATGCACCCGCAACTGATGCTTTTTCCCGGTGACGGGGTACAACGCATAACGCCACAACTCACCGTTTTTCTCACAAACGTCGACCAGGGTCTCGGTATTGCTGACGCCCGGCCCTTCTTTCATGCGGAAAAAAGGCTCGCCCTCCACCAGGCGGCTTTTATGCACCAGCGGCAGCTCAAGTTCAGGCAATGCGCGAGCAATGGCCTCATAGCGTTTGTCGATCTTGCGCGTGGGAAACAACGACTGATACGCCGAACGAGTGTCCGGATTGGCAGAAAACAGCACGAGGCCCGCCGTGTGCCGGTCGATACGGTGCAGGGGCACCAGATGGGGGTTGCCCAGGGTGCGGATCAAGCGCCGCAGCAGTGTTTGCTCGACATACTCACCGCCCGGGGTCACCGGCAGGAAGTGCGGTTTGTCCGCCACCACCAGATGCTCATCGGCATACAGGATGGTTTCCTGCACCGGAATGGGCGTTTCGTTGGGCACTTCGCGAAAGTAATGAATGCGCAGGCCTTCCCGGTACGCCAGCTGCGGGCTGATAGGCGCACCGTCGGCATCCAGCACCCGGCCACGGGCGATACGGTCAAGCCACTGTTCGCGGCTGATGGCACTGAAGTGTTCACTCAGGCAGTCGAGCACCGTCAACCATCTGCCTGGCGGCAGGTGCAAGGTACTGGCTTGATGCTCGGCGGCGATGAAAGGCTGGGACGACATAAAGGGTCTCGAGCGGAAAATGCAGCCGGTGATTATGCAGGTTTATCCAAGAAAATTGACCACCTGCGCAGTATCAAACGGCCAGCCCAACTCCTGGCCCGTATCGACCCGGCGCAATACCGGAATACGCAAGCCGTAGCTTTCAAACAACGAGTCGCTGTCAGCAATATCGACCAGCTCGACCATCAACCCATGCTCGACCAAGGGCATTAAAACCGCTTCGGCCAGTTCACACAGGTGACAACCCAGGGTGCCGAACAATTGGCATTCGGGAGGCATAAATAACGACCTTAGAAATAAAGTGTTTATCTTAAGAGCCTGGCCCGGTGACGTCGACCCGTAGCAGATACCCGCAGCCGTATGCCTGATTTGCCAATACAATCGCTCTATTCCCCTGCTTGCGACTACGCTTGACCCACATCAGCGACAGACCTTCGTATTTGCCGGATGCTCGCGACCTTTTTCCCGACCTGCCAAGGAAGCCTTTCGTGTTTGCCAATCTGTTAATCATCCTTGCCTCGTCACTGGTGGTCATTGCCCTGTTCCGGCGCCTGAAGCTGCCGCCGGTGCTGGGTTACCTGTGTGTCGGCCTGTTTGTAGGTCCCACCGCCCTCGACTGGATCAATGACAGCCCCGACCTGCCTGACCTGGCAGAGCTTGGAGTGGTGTTTTTGCTGTTTTCCCTGGGGCTGGAGTTCTCGCTGCCCAAGATGCTCAAGCTGCGTCGGGTGGTATTTGGCCTGGGCAGCCTGCAAGTGCTGTGTTCGGCAGTGGCGCTGGGCGGCCTGCTGTATGCCTTTGGCATGAGCCTTAACGGCGCGTTCCTGCTCGGTGCCGGACTCGCCCTGTCATCCACGGCGATCGTAAGTAAAGAGCTGACTAGCCTGGGGGAAATCTTCAGCCGTCACGGTCAGAATGCCATTGGCGTACTGCTGTTTCAGGACGTGGTCGCGGTACTGTTGCTGACCCTGGTGCCGGTGTTCGCCGGCAGCAGCGACCAGGCCTGGTATTGGGCCTTGCCGGTTACCTTGGGCAAGACTGTGATCCTGTTTCTGGGGCTGCTGTTTGCCAGTCGCTTCCTGCTGCCGCGCCTGTTCCACGAGGTGGCGGCGTCGCGCTCGGCAGAGCTGTTTGTGTTGCTGGCGCTGGTGATCGTGCTGCTCACCGCCTGGCTCACCCACCTGCTGGGCCTGTCCCCTGCGCTCGGCGCCTTCCTGGCCGGCATGCTACTGGGTGAAAGCCACTATCGACACCAGATTGAAGCCGATATCCGACCTTTCCGGGACATTCTGCTGGGTCTGTTTTTCGTCAGCATCGGCATGCTGATCGACCTGCAGCTTTTCATTCACCACGGTTTCCTGATTTTAGGCCTGACCCTGGTCCTGATGCTGATCAAGGGTGCCGTGGTCGCGATTCTGGTCAAGTTGCGTGGCAGCGACGGAGAAACCGCCTGGCGCAGTGGCCTGGCCCTGGCCCAGGGCGGTGAGTTCTGCTTTGCCCTGATGGCGCAGATGCAGAGCAACTCGCTGATCCCGGCGGATATGGCTGCCTATCTGCTGGCCGCTACGTTCTGCTCGATGCTGCTGACGCCCCTGCTGCTGCGCGCCGCGCCACTTATCGCAGCCAGCCTGCACCGGCAATCCTATGAAGAGGCGGAGCTGGAAGAAATCGCCAGCCAAAACGCCGAACTGCACGGGCACGTGGTGATGTGCGGCTATGGCCGCGTGGGCCAGTCCATTGGCCGTTTCCTGCGCAGCGAACACAAGGACTTTGTCGCGCTGGACTACGACCCCGATCGCATTGAGGAAGCAGCTAAAGCGGACAGCTGCGTGCACTACGGCGACGCCCGCCGGGGTGATCTGCTGCGCGCTGTAGGCCTGGATCGTGCGCGACTGCTGGTGATTGCCGTGGACAACACCGAGGTGGCCATGAGCGTACTCAAGGAAGCCCGGCTGATTACCCTCGAAGTGCCTATCCTGGTCAGGACCCGCGATGACAGCCAGCTCACCGAGCTGAAGGCCGCCGGGGCAACTGAAGTGGTACCGGAATTGCTCGAGTCGAGCCTGATGCTCGCCTCCCATGCCTTGATTTTGCTGGGCCTGTCAGAAAAAATCGTGCAACGCCGGGTCGACCAGGTACGCCATGACCGCTATCACCTGCTCGAAGGCTGTTTTGAAAGCGAAGACGCGCGGGAAGCTGCAATCCCCCGCGAAAACGACTGATTTAAGGTAAGGTTTTGCCTCTGTACACAAAAGACATCTCTGGCATTGCCCATCCAACAGCGTAAGCAATGCCAAGGAAACGAGTGAACCTTCACCGAAGGCCTACACTCGAACGATTATCAAGCCACTAATGGAGTGAATCATGGCCCGTAAAACAGCAAAGAATGCTCAAGAAATCCTGATGGCCGATTTCCAGACGCTGGTACTCGATGCCGAAAAGTTGCTGGAACACACCGCGTCCCTGGCCGGTGACCAGGCTGAAGAACTGCGCGCCCAGATAAAGGACAGCCTGTTCAAGGCCCGCGCAACCCTGGAAGAAACCAAGGAATCGTTGAAAGACCGCAGTCAGGCGGCTGTGGTGGCCACCGAAGATTATGTGCAGGCAAACCCTTGGCAGTCTGTGGGCATCGCGGCCGGTATCGGCTTTGTTCTGGGCCTGCTGGCAACCCGGCGCTGATATGACAGACGAATCCGGTTCCCCCCGTTCCTCACCGCGGCGCTTGGGTGCCGCATTCCTGGGTCTGTTGCACAGCCATGTCGAATTGCTGGGCATCGAACTGCAAGAGCAGAAGGCACGCACCGTCAGCCTGTTGTTGTTTGCCGGGCTGGCACTGGTGTTCGCGCTGTTGCTGCTGATCGGACTGTCGGCGCTGGTGATGATCCTGCTCTGGGACAGCTACCGCATCCCCGGCATTATCGGGCTTTGTGTGTTTTATACGCTGGCCGCGGTGTTCTGCGGGCTGCGCCTCAACGCCGCGATATTCGATGAATCCTCTCCTTTCAATGCCACGCTTGAAGAGCTGGCCAAAGACCGCGAGCGTTTGTTGCCATGAGCCTGCCTGAATTGCCGAAAAATGCTTCACGCCAGGAGTTGCGCAAAACCTTGATCCGCCTGCGCATGGAAATGCACCGGCAGGAGATTCGTCATGAGTCGCAACAACTGCTGCAACCCCTGCAAAAAATGCGCGGGATGACCAGCAACTGGCAGGAAACCCTGGGGATCAAGCATGCACCCTTGTGGGGTGTGGGGATTGTCACCCTGCTCGGGTTCCTGACCGGCAGAGGCGCCAAAAGCAAAAACACCGGGGGCACGTCACGCTGGATCAGCTTGACCACTGGCTTGATACCACTGATCAAGATGGTGATCCAGGCCTCGCGCAAGCCCTGAACAGAAAGCCTCCCCCCCTCCTTCTGTGGGAGCGGGCTTGCTCGCGATGGCATCGACGCGGTTTGACTGAAACACCGCGCTGCCTGCATCGTGAGCAAGCCCGCTGCCACATATGGCGCTCCTGATCATGCCTCCACTTGCGTCATCCGTTCTGAAACGAGAAGCTGCTGGGGCGCAAAACACAGGTCCATCCGGTCAACAGCAACGACCATATCCACACCCGCCTCACCCACTCCCTCGAAGTCAGTTGCGTCGGCCGCTCCCTGGGTGACAAGAAGCACCGGTTCGGCTGCTACCGAGCGAACTGTATTTAGGCTCCGCAGCCAAAAACGACCTTATTACAGGGTCAACAGCCAACTAGTTACAAATAAGAATATATAAGAACAAGAAGACGAAATTGTACCACTTAGGAATAACCTCAGTTTTTGCCAGGACAATTATAGAGCCAATACACCACTCTTCGAACAGCCCGTTCGAACTGATTAGGGATTTACGGTTGTTTGCATCACCAGCAAAACAAAGACACTAGCCATCGCCTGCCTATAAGTCACCTGCTCTACGCCTCTGGCGCAGCAGCGAAACCCATCCTGTTAGCCTCTAACGAACGCATAAAAGAATGAAGCCTCTACAGCCGCTTGATCAGGCTTTGGAAATTTGATAAGTTCCTGGCCCTCATCAAATAATGGCATTATGCCAGCCTCCCGCTTAATTTTTTGAATTAGTCGTTTTTTTATTGCTAGCAAGCTAAGGAATAGCCATGAGTAGAAGGCCCGCGTTCGATTGTGCAGCAGTCATTTTAAGGGACAAAACAGTCACCTCCCACACAAGCGGCTCAGTTACAACCACTAAGCAAGGCAACAACGTTTCAGTTAGTAACAATATAGGAACTCATGTCAAGCTTGAGGCATTGCTTGAGTTTCAGAACGGTGACTTGCTGCCAGCGATCCTCATTGACGAGAGTTTACATGCTCCTGTTGGCAAAAAAATTCTAATGGCTTTTAAAAGTGGTGAACCAGTCGCCTATCAAGTGACCCCGAATGGAGAGATTTACACACTCGGGTATATTAGCGAAAGAGAAACTTTTACTTTTCAAGACTTTATAATGTTTGCATTGCCGGGCGTAGGCACATTTTTTAGCCTGGCCTCACTTGCAGTTACGCAAACGTATTACGAGCACGGGGAATTCAAAACCTATAACGGCAACAAAATTGTTGTCGCCGCCGGACTCGCAGTGACTGCCCTTAGCGTATACATTGCCAAAGGATGGTTTGGCTATGTAGTAGGAACAGCCCTTACTGCCGTTGGATTTTCCATCTCTGCCATTATTGGAAACTCCAAAGCAAATGAGGGACGCAAGTTAATGCTTCGTGAAATAAAAAATGAATTCGACAAATTAAAAGCTGAATTGTGATACAAAAGGCCACTTAGGTGGCCTTTTCAATGAGAAGCACATTTGCAATCACATAATAAAACAGCTGGCTATTATGTACACGCAGGCTCAACGCTCCCCGCCCATACCATTAAACTGTCGAGCCAAGTGCATGGCATAGTTATCGGTCATGCCACTCACGTAATCCAGAACCTGCATCATTGCACCGTACTCCTTGGAAACACCCCCACTGGCGTCTAAATTATTCAAGTCCAGCCCAAGAAGCTCTACCACCCTTCTCGTCTTCGAATCAGCTACACCGCCCTTTCTGACATATTCCAAAGCAGCAGAGCAGCTAACGTTTAACAGCGTAGATATAGTGCTATAAGCCCCTATTTCTAACTCAACCTTCCTGGGATGCTGGAAGATTTCATCACGCGCAAGACCTTTGGCGGCGGCTACACACTCACGGACATTCTTATCACAAAGTTCTAAAATACCTAGAACCTTGCCAGTCATGATTTCATTATGGTTATTCATGAAAGCAGTCGCTCCAGCATCTACAAAAGCTGAAATAACTTTCCCACGAATCATAGAGAGCCTACGGCCAACCTTCATGCCTTGAATTTCTTTGACTAACTGATTCTTCTGGTGATCATCAAGGACAAGGCACAGTATTTCAAAGACCTTATCCCACTCAAGGATACCCATCTCTACACCATCCTCTAAATCAAGAATGGCGTAGCAAAAATCATCAGACACTTCCATCAAGTTAGCCAGTGGATGGCGACACCGCCAACCATCACCCAGCTTTAACAAGCCAGTAGCGTCCGCCACTTCATTGAACAAACCCAATTCAGAACAGTAAATACCATATTTGTTCTGAATAGGTCTTTGCCCATTAACAGCATCACCAGCAAGCCAAGGATACTTAATGAAAGCGCCAAGCGACGCATAAGTAAGACGCATCCCCCCTTCATAGGGATGATATTCCGAGGTCGTTAAAACCCTAAACCCTTGTGCATTGCCTTCAAATCTACGTAAATCAGTAGCTTCATTAAAAGGCAATTGTTCTATTATCTTCGCCCCAACATCATTGGTGAACCAGTGACGAATAGCTTCTTCACCTGTATGCCCAAAGGGAGGGTTGCCAATGTCATGAGCGAGACAAGCAGTCTGGACAATATCACCAATATCAGAAGCTGAATGTTGCTCAGGAATAAGTCTTTCATTCAGAAGTTCCTGGCCTACTCTCACCCCCAGGGTACGGCCTACACAAGCCACTTCCAAGCTGTGTGTGAGACGGTTATGAACGTGGTCATTAGTGGCAAGAGGATGAACCTGAGTCTTTCTGGCAAGGCGTCTGAAAGCTCCGGAGAAAATAACCTTGTCGTGGTCTGAGTGGAAAGGTGAACGGCCTAGCTCAGATTTAGGAGGACGACCGCCAAGACGGGTATTATTCAGCAACTTGTCCCAACTCATGCTTTCCATGCGTGCTCCCCAGTAATTGATAAACACCTAAGACCGTTGATTTATACCACGGTTCAAAACACACTTTAAGCTGATCAATTCAACCCTCCAACCTGGACCAAGCCCCCTACTTCAAAAAAACCCCAAACCATAAAAATAAAAAAGACCGCCAAGGCAGCCTTTTCTCTAGACGCCGTCACTAAAAAACAGTTCCATCATCAAGTGCAGACTTCAACTTGCTCTCATAGTTACTCTTATTAAATTGTTCAACCTTTTTATATTCCATTAACTTTTCCGGCCTACGATATTCGTCTGCACTTGAAAAAGCTTGGAATGCATTATCATCAGCCATCCTCACGTGCAATTGTAGCTCTCTTGATTCGTACCCGTAAAACTCAACAAAACCCGGAATCTCGCTTTGACGAGCAATCATCAGAGCCTCTTTAACTGGCTTATCATAAAGATAGAATGTGGCGGCCACCATGATTGCACCCCCCGTTTCAGTGTCATTTTTACCAAAATCAGGGTTTGCATACGGCTCAAAAACCACGCCACCATTCATGTCATCTGATTGACCAAGCCACTTATAACCTTCAAGCGATTTAGTGACTGACTTAATAGGGCCAGCGTACTGAACACTGGTTCTATCTTTATCAAGCTCTACTCGCTCAAAGGTTTCTGCTGATGCTGCAAACGACGAAACCGCAATCAACGACGCAAATACAACACTTATAATTTTATCCATTTTTTCCTTTTCCATTTAATAGATTGCATAAACCAATCAACGCTAGAACGGACAAATCCTATCACAAAACGATTGATTGTAAAATGCCACTACCCCCTACACAAAAATAAGTTCACAACCTGCTAACAACTTCTCCACTGCTATACCTGACAGTCAATCAGCAACAGAAAATTTAACATCCCCTTACAGCTAGCATCCCCCCTGACTAAAGCGCAGATTACAAACACCCCAGCTCACTCGACAAGCTATAATAGGTAGAGAAAGATCACGACTTATAAACACCTTCCCTAATAGCCCAACCTGACCACACAAAAGGAACTGGGTATTTTGCCGCCTATAGCCAGTCAACAGGAAGCAAATAGAGTTCACCGCACATAAAAAACACTTATTACTTAAGGAAAACCTTACATAAACCAACCCATCAAACACATATATACTCTAAACCTGAAGACCCTCAACGGCAGATCATGCCCTCTTCAAAATATCCAAAACTGCAATGATGTAACTAGCCTTGTCCATTTATCACCAAGAGAGGTTCCCAAACGCAAACGCAGCTTCTCCATGTGTCGAGTCCCTGCTGCTGAACCTGGTGGGCGATGATTTGCCTGAAACTTTTCGCCTGCTTGGCCCCAACGACTCACGACGGCGAAAACGGGCAATACTGCGCGGCAAGGCCATCGAACATCTGACCAACGCCGCTGCCCGGGCTTTTGTCGAACAACAGCAAGCACTGCCGGCACCAGGGGATCTGGTCGAGCATATGCACGGCACGGCCACGTTGCGTGCTGGACAACAAAGACATGGCACGCAAAAAATCTTCCAGGACAAATGCAAAACCTTGCATGAAACGGGTGCCTATACGTCCCTGGAAATCCTCCTCAATGCATTCTGTGGCGCCGCACTTGGGCAGCATGGCGGTCGTACCCCATCGTTCAAAACCGTCGGATCCTCGATTTGCTGGGCAACAATGCTCCCGACCCACAGTGGCCATTACATCGATCGTTTATGCGCATCAACGACTTTATTGCCGGCATGACCGACAGTTATGCCACTGAAATGACCAGAGCAATGACAGGTCACTCCACCCCCCGCCTGACAACCGCTGCCCTCCCCTGCCAAACAGGGAGGGCACGCAGCTCCACTTGATCAAACACTATGTTTACTACATGAAGTAGCAAGTAAGACTTTTCCATACACAGGAAAGAAATATACTCGCGCGCCCGGCGTTAAACTCAAAAAATCTTTAAACGCACATTTAAATACGCCTCTCCCCTTGTGTAATTAGTGAGCCATCGCCTTATTTTGCGTAGGATAATTCCCATACTACGTTTGTAGGCTCCCCGGTTCCTGCCCCAGCTCTTACATCTGAGCTAAGGTCGCGCTTTCTATTCAGCACCTTATGGGGAATCAATATGAACACCGTATTTATTGTCGACGACCATCCTGTAATCCGGCTCGCAATTCGCATGTTGTTAGAACATGAAGGTTATGAAATAGTCGGAGAAACCGACAATGGAGTAGACGCCATGCAGATGATCCGCGAGTGCACTCCTGATCTGGTAATTCTTGATATCAGCATCCCCAAACTCGATGGCCTGGAAGTGCTGTCACGCTTCAGCTCAATAAGCCCAGCCCTCAAGACGCTGGTTCTCACATCGCAGTCACCGACACTTTTCGCCATGCGCTGCATGCAATCCGGTGCAGCCGGGTATGTGTGCAAACAAGAAGAGCTGAGTGAGCTTACCAGTGCAATAAAAGCGGTATTTTCTGGCTACAACTATTTTCCAAGCCAGGCATTGACTTCTGAAACAAACGATCACAACAACTCATCTGAAATCGAGTTATTCAAACTTGTCAACGACAGGGAACTTATGGTTCTGAAGCTGTTCGCACAAGGCAAAACAAACAAGGACATTGCAGCCGGCATGTTTTTAAGCAACAAAACCGTGAGCACTTACAAAAAGCGCCTCATGCAAAAACTGAAAGCCCATTCGCTGGTGGAACTTATCGAGCTGGCAAAACGTAATGGTCTTGTATGAAAAACAGGATGCCCGCACGATTAATCAAGTACCTGTCACTTTTTGCGGGGTTAGTTCTGTGCGTGCCCGTGCTGGCCGCCCCGGTCCGCAGTGAAACCCTTACGTTGCTCAGCCGCTCGAGTTCCGGCCACATTGAAGTCCCCCTGGACAACACTCAACGATACTGGCTGCAAAATAAGCGCGAACTCGTGATCGGCACCTCTGCTGCCGACTATCCACCGTTCGACATGACCGATAGCGGTCGGGACTACGAAGGCCTCACCGCAGATTACGCCGACCTTCTGCGCAAAGCCCTCAAGCTGTCGATCAGGATCCAGCGCTTTGCCTCCAGAGAAGCAGCCATCAAGGCACTCGAGGACGGCCAGATTGACCTGCTGGGTACTTCCAACGGCTTTGAGGCAGCGAACCAGCACCTTGTACTTTCCATTCCCTATGCCATCGACCAACCCGTCCTGGTGACCCGAGAGGGAGAAACACGCTCACTCTCCCAAGGCCTCGCCGGTTTGCGCTTGAGTATGGTGTACCACTATCTGCCCCAGGAGGAAGTAAAGGCGCTTTATCCCCAGGCAATCATCCAGTCTTATCCGTCCTATCAAAATGCCATTAATGCCGTGGCTTTCGATCAGGCGGATATTTTTCTGGGGGACACTGTGTCGACCCATTACATGATCAACAAGGGGTACCTGAAAAACATCAAGATGGCCAATTTTGGCAAACACGAAGCCCATGGATTCAGCTTTGCAGTGCGTCGGGACAACTCGCCCCTGCTAGGCATCATCAACGCCACACTCAAGGCCGTACCCAACAGTGAACAAGAAAGCATTGCCAAACGCTGGAGCGCTGGCAGTGACATTCTACTGTCCGATCAGAAGCTGCAGCTTACTCAGCGAGAAGCCCGTTGGCTGCTCAAGCATCCTGTGGTCAAGGTAGTGGTCAACGAAACCATGGCACCCCTGACATTTTTTGATGCCAGCGGGGATTTCCGAGGCATTACTGCCGACCTGCTGGAGATGATCCGTCTGCGCACGGGGCTGCGCTTCGAAATACAACGCACGAACAGCCTCGACACCATGACCCGAATGATCAGTCGGCACGAAACCGACATTATCTCGGCCATCAATCCTTCAGCCTCACGAGAAAGCGCCCTCAGTTTCACCCGTCCTTATCTGGTGAACTCCTTTGTCCTGCTTACGGCAAAAGGTGATGGGCAACCTGCGAGCCTTGAACAACTTGCGGGTAAAAAACTGGCCTTGACCCGAGGCAATCCCCTGACCGATTACCTGCGCAGTCAATACCCGCAGATAACACTGGTAGAAACCGGGGATATCTATCGCGCCACAGAACTGCTGGCCGAAGAGAAAGTGCAAGGTGCAGTCAGTACGCTGGTCATCGCCAACTACCTGCTGGCCTCGGGGTTGTTTCAGGACCGGTTACAAATCAGTGCCACCATCGGCACCCAACCCGCCATGTTTTCCCTCGCCACTGCCCGGGATGCCAGCGAGTTGTCCTCAATCCTCAACAAGGCGTTGTTGAGTATCGCGCCTGATGAGCTGGGCATTATCAACAGCCGCTGGCGGGGCTATGTGCCGGCATCTGACAGTTACTGGCACAATTACCATCGCCTGTTCTACCAGTTCATCATTGGCACCAGCCTTTTACTGTTGCTGTCCCTGATCTGGAATGCCTATATGCGGCGCCAGATCCGGCAACGAAAATCGGCCGAACGTGCACTCAGCGATCAGTTCGAGTTCATGCGTGCGCTCGTCAACGGTACGCCTCATCCTATTTATGTGCGTGATCGCGAAGGTGTTCTGAAAACCTGCAATGACAGCTACTTGAATGCCTTTTCAGCCAGGCGCGAAGAAGTCATCGGCAAGACCGTGATGCAAACCTGCGACCTCCTGAGCAACGAATGTGAAGCCCGTGATTATCAGGCCGACTACCTGCGTGTCATGCGTGAAGGTACTCCGCTGGTGACTGATCGCCCGCTGAGAATCGGCGAAAAAACGCTCACTATCTATCACTGGATTCTTCCCTATCGGGACTCCCTGGGCGAAGTACAGGGCATCATCGGTGGCTGGATTGATATCAGTGAACGTCATCAGCTACTGGATGAGCTGCGTACGGCCAAGGAGCTGGCAGATGATGCCAACCGGGCCAAAAGCACCTTCCTGGCAACCATGAGCCATGAAATCCGTACACCGATGAACGCAGTGATCGGTTTGCTTGAACTGACGCTCAAGCGCGCCGACCATGGGCATCTCGACCGCCCGTCCATTGAAGTTGCTTATAACTCGGCCAAAGACCTGCTGGAGCTGATAGGCGATATTCTTGATATTGCCCGTATAGAGTCCGGCCGCCTGAACCTGTCCCCGGAACGCGTCAATCTGCACCAACTGGCACACTCCGTGATGCGGATTTTTGATGGCCTGGCGCGGCAAAAAAACCTCACGCTCGACCTGCGTTTCGATGCAACAGACGATCTACCCGACGTACTGATCGATCCGCTTCGTCTCAAGCAAATCCTGACCAACCTGATCAGCAATGCGATCAAGTTCACCCAACAAGGCCGGGTGACGCTTGAAATCAACTTGCTGCCAGCCGGCACCCCTGAGCGGACTGAACTGCACTTGAGCGTCAAAGACACTGGCATCGGCATCGGCATCAGCGAGCGTGATCAGGCACGCCTGTTTGAGCCCTTCGCCCAGGCACAGAACAGCGGGCAACTGGCGCTCAATGGTGCCGGTCTTGGCCTTGTCATCTGCCGTAGCCTGTGCGAAATGATGGGCGGCACCCTGGTACTGAGCAGCCAGGAAAGTGCAGGTACCCAGGTTCAGATAAAACTTGAAGTGCCGACCCTGACGCCGTCCCAGTGCACCCCCGCACAAGAACCCTCAATCAACCCTGCCGCTCATCCGCTTAACGTACTGGTGGTGGATGATCACCCGGCCAACCGCTTGCTGATGTGCCAGCAACTTGGATTTTTAGGGCACAGGTTTACCACCGAGCACGACGGCGCCGCAGGTTTGAAAACCTGGAAGACAGGAAAATTCGACCTGGTCATTGCAGACTGCAACATGCCTGTCCTGAATGGCTATGAGCTGACTCGAGCCATACGCAAGCATGAGCTGGCCTCCAGCCAACGGCCATGTACCGTGCTGGGGTTTACTGCAAATGCCCAACCGGAAGAGCGGCAACGCTGCAAGCAGGCAGGAATGGACGACTGCCTGTTCAAACCCATCAGCCTGACCCTGTTGAGTCAACGACTGGCCATGCTTGAGCCGCTATTCCACTGCCCGGAAGTCTTCAACGCCGACGCTCTCAGCCCGCTTACAGGAGGCGACAAGGAACGAACAAGACTCTTGCTGGAAGAACTGCTCCGCAGCAACTGCCAGGATCTCAAGACGCTGCTTGAGTTACCTGACAACGGCGAATTGCAGGCGTTTGTCGAAATTGCCCACAGGATAAAAGGCGCTGCCCGCATCGTGGGCGCCCAAAGCCTGATCAACAACTGCGAGGCACTGGAGCAAGCCACGCCCGCTAACCTTGTGCAGGCCCGCGAGCAAGTGCAGGTCTCCATGCGTGCACTGGGACAGGCGCTGGCCCTGCAACTTGAATCGTTGACGAAGCACACCTGAGCGCCAATCAAAGGCAGGTTGGCGCGGTTTTACTATGCTGATAGATACCAGCACGCCTACATCAGCGGAGAATCAGCCCATGCGCAACAGTGCGCTCTCCCATCGGCGCCAGTACCCGCTGCATGCTCACATAAGTGCGATGTTTACATTTTTGTTGCTATTGCTGGGCGTTGTACTGGGCGTATTCAATTACCAGCAAACCACCCGCATCATTCTCGACAGCAGCCAAAAGTTGTTCAGCTACATAGAACAGGATGTTCAGGATGACCTGCTGGATGCCTATCAACCCATACGGCATGCGCTCAACCTGCTAATTCTTGATTCTGCGGCCACAACCGACCAGGTCGAGCTTCGAACAGGCCTGCTGCAGCCCTTTGTACAAGCACTCGAAGACAACCACACACTGTCAGCTCTATACCTGGGCGATGACAACGGCAACTTTTTCCTGGTCCGGCCTTTACGCAATCAAGAGATCCGGCGCCAGTTAAAAGCCCCACCCCAAGCTAGCTTCGAAGTATGGTCGATAACACGTGCAGCCCGGCAAGGCACGGTTAATTCAAAAAAACTGTATCTGGATGCAAATCTGAAACAGCTCGAACAGCGCAACATCCCCAATGAGCTCTATGACCCCCGCGTGCGCAGCTGGTTTATTGCGCAGGATGCCGACAAAAATCAGACCACCACCAGCCCCTACCTGTTTTTTACCACCCACGAAGTTGGTACTACACTCGCCAAACGCAGTACTGCCAATACGGTGATGGGTGCCGATGTAACGCTGTCTCAACTGTCCGCCACCCTGGCCGACCATCAAACAACGCCTGGTACACAGATTGTTCTGTTTGGCGATGATGGCCGGGCCATCGCTTACCCGGACTTCAACAAATTATTGAACGCCATGGACCCCACCAAACTGCCCAAAGTCTCGGAGCTGAATCCGGCCCTTGGACTGCTGATCAATCAAGGGGCAGATGCTCAGCAGCGCCTGGACGACGGCCAGCGCCAATGGATCGTTTCGCGGTTCAAGGTGGACGATGGCAGTGCCAATGGCTTGCAATTGGCAATGATGGTCCCGCAAGACGAGCTGTTGGCCGATGCCTATCAGTTGCGCTGGCAAGGGGCCCTGGTGACATTGGGCGCCCTGGTGCTGTGCCTGCCCATGGGGTGGGTGACCTCCAGGTTGCTGGTGAGGCCCTTGCGCGAATTGGTGCGTGAAGCCGATGCGGTTCGACGGTTCGATTTCAACTATCCATTCACACGACAATCGCCCGTGCTCGAAATCGATCAGATGCAGGCATCCATGGGCCGCATGAAAGAAACCCTCGCCAGCTTTTTTGAAATCACCTCCAGCCTTTCGGCCCATACCCGATTTGAACCCTTGCTGCAGTCCGTACTGTTCGAGACTCTCAAGATTGCTCAGGCAGAGGCCGGGCTGATCTACCTGACAAAAAACGACAGTACTCAACTGGAGTTAAAAGGCCTGATCATCAACGGCCAGCCCCAGGATCTGGCAACCCAGCCCGCGCCCGTGCTGAACCCTGACGACAGCCAGAGCCCCGAGTGGTTACGGGCGCTTTTCGAAGGTCATGACAGTGTCGCCCGCTCACTCACCCTTGAACAGGCGGGTGACTTGCAGTCTGTGATGGATGAACTGGGCAGCCAGAGTGTCCACCTGATCGGCATTCGCCTGCACAACCGCCAGGGCGAAACGGTGGGTATTCTTGTGCTGGTATTGAACGACAGTGGTTCGACTGACGATCAGGACCACTTGCGGGCCGACCGGATTGCCTTTATCCAGGCGGTGTCCGGTACAGCTGCCGTTGCTATTGAAAGCCAGCGCCTGCAGGCTCGGCAGAAACAGTTGCTGGATGCATTGATCCAATTGCTGGCGGGGGCTATAGACGCCAAAAGCCCGTACACCGCCAGCCATTGCCAACGGGTTCCAATCCTGACATTGATGCTGGCACAGGCGGCTGCTGCGAGCCGGCAGCCACCCTTTGAGCAGTACGCTCCCACGGATGAGCAATGGGAGGCGCTGCGTATCGCCGCCTGGCTGCACGACTGCGGCAAGGTCACAACACCGGAATATGTGGTCGACAAGGCCACCAAGCTTGAAACCCTGTACGACCGCATTCACGAAATCCGCACCCGCTTTGAAGTGCTCAAGCGCGATGCCTGGGTCAATTACTGGCAGGCACGGGCCCTGGGTGGCGACGATCAACAGCTGGCGCACCTGCGAGATGCCTGCCTGCTTGAGCTGGATGATGACTTCGCTTTTGTCGCCCAGTGCAATCTGGGCGGGGAAGCCATGATGGAGGCAGACCTGCAGCGTTTGAACGCCATTGCGCGCCGCACCTGGACCCGCACGCTGGATGATCGCCTGGGCGTTTCCTGGGAAGAAAACAAACGCCAGTCCACCCGCCAGGAGCAAGCCTTGCCGGTGACCGAGTCGCTGCTGGCCGACAAGCCCGAGCACCTGTTCACTCGCCCCGAGGCCGACCTGATTGACCCCGAAAACCCCTGGGGCTTCAAACTCGAAGTACCACCCTACAAATTCAACCGTGGCGAGCTGTACAACCTCAGTACCCGGCGCGGCACCTTGACCCGCGAAGAGCGCTACATCATCAATAACCACATCGTGCAAACCATCCTGATGCTCAGCAGCCTGCCGCTACCTGCCTACCTGAGCAACATTGCCGAAATTGCCGGGGGGCATCACGAAAAAATGGATGGCAGCGGTTATCCAAAACGCCTGAAACGCGAGGAAATGAGCCTGGAGGCACGGATGATGGCAATTGCCGATATTTTCGAGGCATTGACCGCGTCGGATCGCCCCTATAAACGCAGCAAAACCTTGAGTGAGGCGCTGAACATCATGGCCGCCATGTGCCATGACGCCCATATTGATCCGCAACTGTTCGCGCTGTTCATGCACGAACAGATTTACCTGCAATACGCCCGGCAGTTTCTTGACCCTCAACAAATCGATACGGTCGATATCGATGCGCTGATGCTCAAGGCCGGGCTGAAAAACTGATGCGGATCAGCACTCGCTCAAGCGCAAAAAGATGGCCGCCAGCGCTTCAATGCCCAACTGATCCTGCTCGCTGAAGCGCCCGATGCTCGGGCTGTCCAGATCCAGCACGCCGATCAGGCGACCATCCTTGATCAACGGCACGACCAACTCACTGTTGGAGGCACTGTCGCAAGCGATGTGCCCGGCAAATGCATGCACGTCTTCAACTCGCTGCGTTTGCCGGCTCGCCGCTGCAGCCCCGCAGACGCCACGCCCAAACGGGATACGAACACAGGCAATTTGCCCCTGAAACGGGCCCAGTACCAGCTCCTCATTACGATTGAGGTAAAACCCGGCCCAGTTCAGATCATCGAGCTGGTGATACAAAAACGCCGAGAACTGTGCAGCGTTGGCAATAAAGTCACGCTCATCTGCCAACAACGACTCCAACTGAGCCTGCAACAGGCCATAGCCGTTCAGGCCTGCACCTGTGGCGTTCAAATCAATCATTCACTTGCTCCAACAATTTCAAACCCACCCAATAACGCGCGAACTGATAGGCACAACGGCCGTTGCGGTTGCCACGCCCGGTTGCCCAGCGCACCGCCAGAATATCCAGTGCCTCGTCGCGCTGCCACTGCAAACCGGCTTTGGTGGCCAATACATCGATCCAGTGCTCAACCACGCTCAGGAAATGGTCCTGGGTGAACGGATAAAACGACAGCCACAGGCCGAAGCGATCAGACAAGGCGATCTTGTCTTCCACAGCTTCATTGGGATGCAACTCACCGTCGACATTCTTCCAGTTCTCGTTATCGCTTTCCTTTTCGGGCACCAGATGACGGCGGTTCGACGTGGCGTAAAGCAGGACGTTATCCGGCGCTTGCTCAAGGGAACCATCGAGCACGCTTTTGAGCACCCGGTAATCGCTTTCACCCGCCTCAAATGACAAGTCATCGCAAAACAGCACAAAGCGCTGGGGCAAACCTTGCAATTGCTCGACCACCCGCGGCAGGTCGGCCAGATGGTCACGCTCGATCTCGATCAGGCGCAGGCCCGCATTGCCATACTCGGCAAGCAGTGCGCGGATGATCGAAGACTTGCCAGTACCGCGCGAACCCCAAAGCAGAGCGTGGTTGGCCGGCAAACCATCAAGGAACTGTTTGGTATTGCGACCCAGTTGATCCCGCTGGTTATCGACGCCGATCAGGTCCGAAAGGCGCATATCAAGGCTGACTTGCAATGGCATCAGGTAACCCGAACGCCCCTCCCGCTGCCAACGGGCCGCCAGGCATTGATGCCATTCGATCGGCTCACGCTGAGCAGGCAGCAAGGGTTCAAGACGTGCGAGGACCGCTTCGGCCCGTTGCAGAAAGGCATCCAGATTAGAATTCACAACATTTCCTCAGACTGATACACAATGATGGCATATTGATATGACCTACATTCAGCTCAAACCACATTACGACTCACATCGCCAGGTCGCAAATACCGCAGTAATGCCTGCCGGTTGACCCACGAATCGACTACTCTTGCACGCCGCAAGGAAATGGAAACAGGTGCAACACCCCCAATGGACATAAAACTCACCCACCGCCTGTCTTTCAAGCAAGCCAAACTGACTGTGCTGGTCGGTCTGATATTGGGGACCCTGCTTAGCCTGCTGCAAATCGGCATCGATTATGCCAGTGAAAACGCCGCCATCGATCGCGAAATCCAGTCGCTACTCGAGATCAGTCACAACCCGGCATCACGCATTGCCTACAACCTTGATTCGGAGCTTGCCCAAGAGCTTTTGCAAGGGCTGGTGCGCTCACCGGCGATCACCGCCGCACAACTGCTCGACAACGACTATCTGGTGCTCTCGGCGGTGCAGGATCTGCCTGAAACCGGCCGTTATCGGGCGCTGAGCGACTCTCTGTTCGGTGCCAACCGCTCATTTGACCAGCGACTGTACTTCAATCACCTCCCCGAACAAAGCATGGGGGTCTTGCACCTTGAGGTGGATACCTACCCCTTCGGCAAGCGGTTTTTGCAGCGGGCGGAAGTCACACTGCTCAGCGGTTTTATTCGCAGCATCGTGCTCACCTTTATTCTTCTGGGCCTGTTTTACGTCATGCTGACCAAGCCGCTGGTGCGAGTGATTCGTGAGATCAGCGATGGCAAGCCCGCAGATCCGGGGCAGTCGAAAGTGCACTGCCCCAGCGGTCACGAAAACGATGAAATTGGCGTACTGGTGAACGCTGCCAATCAGCAGTTCGAGGCCATGGCCCGTGAAATGGAATACCGGCGCCGCGCCGAAAACACCCTGACCGAGTACCTGGCACAGCTGGAAACCATTGTTTCTGTGCGCACCCAGGAACTGGAGGCCAGCAACGAGCAACTGCGCCACTCCAATGAAGAGCTTGAGGCTGCGCGCACTACTGCCCTGGAAATGGCCCAGGCACGCTCAGCGTTTCTGGCCAATATGAGCCATGAAATACGCACCCCGCTCAATGGTTTGCTCGGGATGCTGGCGCTGTGCCTGGACAGCCCGCTGAATGCCGAGCAACACCAGCAATTGTCGATTGCCCATGACTCCGGCAAGGTTCTGGTCGAGCTGCTCAATGACATTCTCGACCTGTCGAAATTCGACGCGGGCCAACTGGAGCTTGAACATATTGCCTTCGACCTGGGCACGCTGATCGAAGATACCGCCAACCTGCTGTCACAGAACGCCGCACCCAGCGTGGAACTGACCTGCCTGATCGATCCGCAGTTTCCGGCACTGGTCATGGGGGACCCGACCCGGGTCCGACAGATCGTCAGCAATTTGTTGTCCAACGCGCTGAAATTCACCCGATTCGGGCGGGTGGATGTACGGCTCAGCGCGCAAGGCGATCAGGTACGTATCGAGGTTTGCGATACCGGCATCGGCATCGCCCAGGAGGCCCAGGCCAGAATTTTCAGCCCCTTCACTCAGGCAGAGGCCGGCATCACCCGCCAGTATGGTGGCACCGGGCTTGGTCTGACCCTGACCAACAGTCTGTGCGCAGTCATGCACGGACGCCTGACCATCAGCTCGGAAGTCGGTTTTGGCAGCCAGTTCTGCGCCGAACTCCCCCTGCCCTGCCATACCCCCGCCATCCAGCCAAAGCCGTTGTCCGGCCGGGTTATTGTGGTGAGTGCAGCGAGCAGCGGGCTGAGCGAAATGCTTGGCAGTTTTTTGCCCCTGTGGGGGCTGGACTACACACGCTACTCCCAGGACGACTCACTGACCGACACCCATCCACAGTTACTGATTACCGACTGTGCCGAGTGCCTGTTTGGCCTGCGCCCGGCCATCAGTGCGCCGATCCTGCTGGTGACCGCGTATGGCAACTTTATGCCCGGTGACCAGGTCAATGCGCTGGCACCCCTGCAACAAAAAGCCCGGCCCCTGTCGCGTCAGGCACTGTACAAGACCTTGCAACATTTGCTGCTCAAGGACGACGGCGAGGTACAGGGCACTCAAACCGTGAATACTCCTGCGGTCCACCGCGCGCGAATCCTGCTGGTCGAAGACAATCCGGTCAACCAGCTGGTGGCCAAGGGCATGTTGAGCAAGCTGGGCTGTGAAGTGGTGGTTGCGAGCCACGGCGGCGAGGCGCTGAGTCGGCTGGAGCAGAAGACCTTTGACCTGGTGTTGATGGACTGCAACATGCCAGTCATGGATGGCTACGAAGCCACACGGCAAATCCGCCATCGCGGGCGCTGGCCCAAGTTGCCCATCGTCGCCCTGACCGCCAATGCCATGCCCGAAGAGCGTGAGCGCTGCCGTTCGGCGGGGATGAACGATTATCTGGCCAAGCCGTTTCGGCGCGAAGAGCTGGCGGCGTTGATTGAGGTATGGGTGCCGCAAAGGCGAGACAGAGACACCAACCGTGTTGCCGCCGACGAGTAGAACGAGGCCGCGATCGAGCGCGAAGCGGTCGCAAAATGATGCACCAGGGTGCACCAGACAGACACGGTTTGCAGGATTTGCGACGGCTGCGCCGCCGATCGCAGCCTCATTCCACTCGTCAGCGGCTACAGATAGAGCGATTTTAACCCAGTAACGCTTCGATATCGGCCTTGAGCGCCTCAGGCTTGGTGGTCGGGGCATAGCGCTTTACGCTTTTGCCATCGCCACTGACCAGGAATTTGGTGAAGTTCCATTTGATTCCCTGCGAGCCCAACAGCCCCGGCGCACGCCTCTTGAGCTGGACAAACAGCGGATGAGCCTGGGGGCCATTGACCTCGACCTTCTTGAACAGCGGGAAGCTCACACCAAAATTCAGCTCGCAAAACCCGGAAATGGCCGCTTCGTCGCCCGGCTCCTGCTTGCCAAACTGGTTACAGGGGAAGCCCAGAATCACCAGCCCCTGATCCCTGTACTGCTGCCACAACGCCTCCAGCCCTTTGTACTGCGGAGTAAAGCCGCACTTGCTGGCCGTATTGACCACCAGCAGCGCCTTGCCGCCGAAATCGCCAAAGGCCTTTTGCTCACCGACCAGTGTGGTACAGGCAATATCGAGCAGGTTATCGTTCATGGCAACACCTCAAAAAGTCAGACGCGAGGGACCAGGTCCAGGCACACCGAGTTGATACAGTAGCGCAGCCCGGTCGGGGGCGGACCGTCAGGGAACACATGGCCCAGATGCGCATCACATTTGGCGCAGACCACTTCGGTACGCACCATGCCGTGGCTGACGTCACGGATCTCGACCATCGCACTGTCGCCAATGGGCCGGGAAAAGCTCGGCCAGCCGCAGCCAGAGTCAAACTTGGCGCTGGAGTCAAACAGCGGCGCGTTGCAGCAGATACAGTGATAGACACCGTCAGTTTTGGTGGCGTTGTATTTCCCCGAAAACGGCCGTTCGGTGCCTTTGAGGCGGCACACGTTGTATTGCTCCGGGTCGAGCATGGCCTTCCATTCGTCCAGGGTTTTGTTCAACTTTTCCATGGTTCTGCCTCTGTCACTGAAAAACCCCGACCGGTGGCTTTTCCAGGGATCGGGTGGCACGTATGATTGCGCCTCGTTAATCACCAGTCTGGCACCCGCCCTAGCTGCATTCAAACGGATTCTTGAAGCAAAGCGGTGTTAGCCACTGTGTGCAAACACAGAATTTCCCAGTGCAGTGGTCATCACATCGCCTGGATCGTTCATTTTCGGGATCACATCGCCATGCAGGTCAGCAAATCAAACAAGCTCGCCAACGTCTGTTATGACATTCGCGGCCCGGTGCTCAAGCACGCCAAACGACTGGAGGAGGAAGGCCATCGCATCCTCAAGCTGAACATCGGCAACCCGGCACCTTTTGGTTTTGAAGCGCCGGACGAAATCCTCCAGGACGTGATCCGCAACCTGCCGACAGCCCAGGGCTACAGCGACTCCAAAGGCCTGTTCAGCGCCCGCAAGGCAGTCATGCAGTACTACCAGCAAAAGCAGGTGGAAGGTGTCGGCATCGAAGACATCTACCTGGGCAACGGCGTGTCCGAGCTGATCGTGATGTCGCTGCAGGCGCTGCTCAACAATGGCGACGAAGTTCTCGTACCCGCGCCGGACTACCCGCTGTGGACCGCTGCCGTGACGCTGGCTGGCGGCCATCCGGTGCACTACCTGTGCGACGAGCAAGCCAACTGGTGGCCTGATCTTGAGGACATAAAAGCCAGGATCACTCCAAACACCAAAGCCATGGTCATCATCAACCCGAACAACCCGACGGGTGCGGTGTACTCCAAGGAAGTCCTGCTGGGCATGCTCGAGATTGCCCGCCAGCACAATCTGGTGGTGTTCTCGGACGAGATCTACGACAAGATCCTCTACGACGACGCGGTGCATATCTGCACCGCTTCACTGGCCCCTGACGTGTTGTGCCTGACCTTCAACGGCCTGTCCAAGTCGTACCGGGTTGCGGGTTTCCGTTCGGGCTGGATTGCCATCTCCGGGCCCAAGCAAAACGCTCAGGGCTATATCGAAGGCATCGACATGCTGGCCAACATGCGCCTATGCGCCAACGTGCCCAGCCAGCACGCCATTCAAACCGCATTGGGCGGCTACCAGAGCATCAATGATCTGGTACTGCCCAACGGACGCCTCCTTGAGCAACGGAACCGCACTTGGGAACTGCTCAACGCGATCCCCGGTGTCAGTTGCGTGAAACCGATGGGGGCGTTGTATGCGTTCCCGCGTATCGACCCGAAAGTGTGCCCGATCCTCAACGACGAGAAATTCGTGCTGGACCTCCTGCTCTCGGAAAAACTGCTGGTGGTACAAGGCACCGCCTTCAACTGGCCGTGGCCGGATCACTTCCGTGTCGTGACCCTGCCTCGTGTCGACGAGCTGGACATGGCCATTGGCCGGATCGGTAACTTTCTGAAGACTTATCGTCAGTAGTTTCTGAACATGTTGTGCGACCAATCAAAAGTCGCACAACATGTGTCTGATGAAACATTCTTCATTCTGCGTCTTTACGGACCTCCCCCGCCTTCAATAGCCTCATGAAAACCATAAAGCCCTTTATTTACTGGCGCTCAGTGGAACTTCTGGCCAAAAAAAACGCTCCTTCATATTAGGAAATCCCCAGCAAACTACTAAAATCAGGCTGCAGGACACAGTTTGAAATAGTCACCTGGTTGAATAGCCTGTGGCAGCACCTTATATACCCCGCATACGGCAACACCCTTAAGACGAGGAGATCCATACAACCATGATGCGCATTCTGCTGTTTTTGGCCACTAACCTGGCGGTCGTGCTGATTGCCAGCATCACCCTGAGCCTGTTCGGCTTTGACGGGTTCATGGCGGCCAACGGGGTTGATCTGAACCTCAGTCAGCTGTTGGTGTTCTGTGCGGTCTTTGGTTTTGCAGGGTCTCTGTTCTCGCTATTCATATCCAAATGGATGGCGAAGATGAGCACCAGCACCCAGGTGATTACACAACCTCGTACTCGTCATGAACAATGGTTGATGCAAACCGTTGAACAACTGTCCCGCGAAGCCGGGATCAAGATGCCTGAAGTGGGGATTTTCCCGGCATACGAGGCTAACGCCTTTGCCACGGGCTGGAATAAAAACGATGCACTGGTCGCAGTCAGCCAGGGCTTGCTCGAGCGTTTTTCGCCCGATGAAGTAAAAGCGGTACTGGCCCACGAAATCGGCCACGTTGCCAACGGCGACATGGTCACCCTGGCGCTGGTGCAGGGCGTGGTGAACACCTTTGTCATGTTCTTTGCCCGGATCATCGGCAACTTTGTCGACAAGGTGGTGTTCAAGAACGACGAGGGCCGCGGCATTGCCTACTACGTTGCGACCATCTTCGCCGAACTGGTCCTGGGTTTCCTCGCCAGCGCCATTGTTATGTGGTTCTCGCGTAAACGTGAATTCCGGGCTGACGAAGCCGGTGCACAGCTCGCCGGCACCTCGGCAATGATCAGCGCCCTGCAGCGCTTGCGCTCCGAGCAGGGTCTGCCGGTTCACATGCCGGACACCATGGCGGCTTTCGGCATCAACGGCGGCCTCAAACAAGGCCTGGCGCGGATGTTCATGAGCCACCCGCCACTGGAAGAACGTATCGACGCACTGCGTCGCCGCGGCTAACCCCACGGCAAACATAAAAAGGGCGACCCAGGTCGCCCTTTTTTGTGCCCGGGTTTTGCTTCAGGCGATTTTGCTCAGGCGATACACCCGCTCCACCAGTCGCGTCACGCCGCCCTTGAGGAACTTCCACTCCTGATCGAGTACATCCGGCTGCTCGAGTACTTCCAGCGCCCAGGCAGGCGACAGCAGGCTTTGTACCTCGGCGTCCGGCACCGAGAACGGCGGGCCGTTCATTTGCGACTGATCGTAATCCAGGGTAATCAACAGCCCCCGACAGCCTGGCGGCAGAATCCGGCTCAGGTGCCGAGCATAGGCCGCACGCATCTCGGGAGGGAATGCGATGGTTGCAGCGCGGTCATACAACCCCACACAGGAGGCCACGTCAGCTTCAGTCAGGGCAAACACATCACCGCAGAGGATCTTCACAGGACCCGCCTCGTACACCTTGAAGGCGCCCTGCTGACGAACCTGTGGCTCGACCTGTTGTTCACTGAAAAACTGCTCCACGGCCGTCTGCGTCAGCTCCACACCCAGCACTTCATGACCGTTGGCCGCCAGCCAGCTCATATCCAGGCTTTTGCCGCATAGCGGCACCAGCACACGACCGCCCTCCTCCACCCCCAGTGCCGGCCAAAGGCGCTGAAGGTAAGGGTTGACCTGCGACAGGTGAAAGCCAATCTGATTGCGATCCCAGCGGTCGTGCCAAAATTCGGGCTGCATGATTCACCTTTAAATTCGATAGATAAGCACTAAAACTTATATTGGATTTAGATCAATGATCAGGATGAAGATGACGCATCTCAACTTCGAGGACCTCTTTCATGCTCCCCAGCCTGTTTATCTCCCACGGCTCCCCCATGCTAGCACTGGAACCGGGCGCCAGTGGCCCGGCGCTCAAACGCCTGGCGGCCGAACTGCCGCGCCCCAAGGCCATAGTGCTGGTGTCTGCGCACTGGGAAAGCCCCGACCTGCGGGTCGCCAGCCACCCGTCACCGGAAACCTGGCATGACTTTGGCGGCTTCCCGCCAGCACTGTTTGCCGTGCAATACCCTGCGCCCGGCGACCCGAAGTTGGCCGCGAACATTGTGGAATTGCTGGCAGACAACGGCTTGCCGGCGCGACTGGACGCCAGACGCCCTTTTGACCATGGCGCCTGGGTGCCACTGTCCTTGATGTACCCGGATGCGGATATCCCGGTGGTGCAGGTTTCGTTGCCCAGCCAGTTGGGCCCGGCGGGCCAGACCAGGGTAGGCCATGCACTGGCGGTCTTGCGCAGCGAGGGGATTCTGGTCATCGGCTCGGGCAGCATCACCCACAACCTGCGCGAACTGGACTGGCACGCAGGCCCTGAGAGCATTGAACCCTGGGCCAAGGCGTTTCGTGACTGGATGATCGACAAACTGGCGGCTGATGACGAAACGGCGCTGCATGCCTACCGCACACAGGCGCCTTTCGCCGCTAAAAACCACCCCAGCGACGAGCACCTGCTGCCGTTGTATTTTGCCCGTGCCGCGGGCGGCCAGTTCAGCATTGCCCACCAGGGCTGGACACTGGGTGCGTTGGGGATGGATATCTACCGGTTTGGCTAGCGCCCCGCTCCCACAAAGGCCAGCCACTCCAAATCCCGGACAAAAAAAATCCCCGCACCAGGCGGGGATTTTTTTAGCGATCAATCACTGCAGGAGTGATTAATCTTCGCGGTAGCGACGCAGTTTCAACTGTTTGCCAGCAACGCGGGTGTCTTTCAGTTTGGCCAGCAAACCTTCCAGACCGGCTTCCGGCAGTTCTACCAGGCTGAAGCTGTCACGCACCTGGATGCGACCGATAGCTTCACGAGCCAGGCCACCCTCGTTGAGGATAGCGCCCAGCAGGTTCTTGGCAGCGATACCGTCACGCGCACCCAGCGCGGTACGGCAACGTGCACGGCCTTCAGCCAATGGAACCGGAGCACGACGCTCGCGATCACCACGATCAGGACGGTCACCCGAACGCTCGGAACGCTCACGCGGTGCACTGTTAGGCACCAGTGGACGTTCACGCTCGATGGCTGCCAGGGTCAGGGCCTGACCGTTGGTTGCCTTGCGCAGCAGAGCAGCGGCCAGGGCACGCGGGCTGCAGCCGATATCGGCAATCAGGCGATCCAGCAGATCACCGTGAGTCGATTCAGCGTCAGCGACCAGCGGCGTCAGGCTGTTGGTCAACTTCTTGATGCGGGCATCAAGAACAGCCTGGGCATCCGGCAGACGGACTTCCGCAACTTTCTGACCGGTTACACGCTCGATCACTTGCAGCATGCGGCGCTCACGCGGAGTCACCAGCAGCAGTGCGCGACCTTCGCGACCGGCACGGCCAGTACGGCCGATACGGTGAACGTAGGACTCTGGATCGTAAGGCATGTCAACGTTGAACACGTGAGTGATACGTGGAACATCAAGACCACGTGCCGCTACGTCGGTTGCCACAACGATGTCCAGACGGCCATCCTTGAGCGAGTCGATAACGCGCTCACGCTGGTTCTGGGCAATGTCACCGTTCAGCGCAGCAGCTTTGTAGCCTTTGGCTTCAAGGGCGCTGGCCAGATCCAGGGTCGCTTGCTTGGTGCGAACGAACATGATCAGGGCGTCGAAATCTTCAACTTCCAGCAGGCTCAATACAGCCGAGGTCTTCTGGTCAGCGTGAACCAACAGGTGAGCCTGTTCGATCGCGGTAACGGTCTGAGTCTTGGTCTGGATCTTCACGTGTTGCGGATCGCGCAGATGGCGTTCGGCAATGGCACGGATCGACTGCGGCAAGGTTGCCGAGAACAATACGGTCTGACGGGTTGGCGGAAGTGCCTTGAAGATAACTTCAAGATCGTCCATGAAACCCAGTTTCAACATTTCGTCAGCTTCGTCCAGAACCAGGTGGTTCACGGTCGACAGCACTTTTTCGTCACGACGCAGGTGGTCGCACAGACGGCCCGGAGTGGCGACAACGATCTGTGCGCCATTACGGATTGCTTTCAGTTGTGGACCCATAGGGGCGCCGCCGTAAACGGCCACAACGGTAACGCCCGGCATTTGCTTGGCGTAGGTTTCGAAAGCGGTTGCTACTTGCAGCGCCAACTCACGGGTTGGCGCCAGGATCAGGGCTTGCGGCTCGCGCTTAGCAGGATCGATGCGGTGCAGGATCGGCAGGGCGAACGCGGCGGTTTTACCCGTACCGGTTTGCGCCTGACCAATCATGTCGTGACCGGCCATGATGATCGGGATCGATTGCTGCTGAATAGCCGAAGGTTCTTCGTAGCCAGTCGCGATGACAGCAGAAAGAATGTTCGGATTAAGATTAAAAGCGGCGAAGCCGCCGGTTTCCTGGGTCATGGGTCTGCCTCTAAGTGCATCCGCAAAGACCCATGCTCCAAAGCTGCGCATGCCGTGTAAGACTCAAGAGTCGCCCTGGCTGCTTTGTCGGCGGGGATTTGCGAAAACGTTTAAATGAATGGAGCGTTCAGGGTTGTCCGCGAAACGGACGAGCAGCCGAAGCGTGCTTCGGGAAATGCGACACCTAAACGTGGCCCGGCTAAAGGCCGGCGCGCACTATACCGGATTTATCAAAAAAAAGAAGGGGTTTTTTGCCACAAAATCGTCTGTATCCCTCTGTGGACCGGGCTTTAACGTTTTTTTTCGTCCTTGAAAAAGCTTTTCGTGCCGGGCCACTCTGGGTGAAACGCTAAAACGTTTCACCGCTTGGCATCAAGTCGCCGGGCGAATTGCCTTGATCAGGGACTCCAGCGAATAACCCAGACGCGGAGCCAGGACTTGTGCCCGGACTGTCAGCGCGTCGATATCGAGTGCCTGTTCCAGGTCAGCAGGCACCATCAGGATGACATTACCCTCCTTGACCGGCAGCTCCCAATAATGGCGGTGATACAGGCCGCGCAGCAACGCAGCCCCCAGCGGCTTGCCATCGTCGGTGGCCCACTGGTTGATGATCAGCCAGCCATTGGGGGCCAGCTTCTTTTGACAGTTTTCAAGGAATGTCCAGGCCAGGTGACCCGCTGCCGGTCCAAGATCGTTGTACAGATCGACAAAAATCAGGTCCGCGGGCTCGGCGCTGTCCAGCAGCTCCAGGGCATCACCGATACGAATATACAAACGCGGATCATCATCCAGGCCCAGGTATTCGATGGCCAGACGCGGCACATCCGGGCGCAGCTCGATGGCTTCGACATCTTCCAGGGGCAAAAACTTGAGACAGGCCTGGGTCAGAGTTCCGGCACCCAGCCCCAGAAACAGTGCGCTTTCCGGAGCGTCATGGCACAACGCACCAATCAGCATGGCGCGGGTGTAGTCGTATTCCAGCCAGCTGGGGTCAGCAGTGAACACGCAGCTTTGCTCGATCGCATCGCCGAATTCGAGGAAACGGTAGTCAGCCACTTCCAGCACTCGAATCATGCCGAAGTCATCATGAACTTCGGCGAGCAGACGCTCTACGCGCTCCTCAGACATTTCCTCTCCTTGCCGCGCCCCGGTACTACCCGCGGCGCTGAAAAAACAGCCACTCGATATCGAGCGCAAAGGCGCGATTGTCGGTCATTGCGGCGCAACAGGTCACGCACTAATTGCTGCTAACATGGGCCATCTCCAACAAATACTAGAGTCTGCGATGAGCCCAATCTGGACCCCTGACAGCTGGCGCGCCCTGCCGATCCAGCAACAACCCCACTACCCTGACGCGGCGCACCTGCTGCGCGTCGAGCAAAGCCTGGCCAGTTACCCGCCACTGGTATTTGCCGGCGAAGCCCGGGAACTGCGCCGACAGTTTGCCGAGGTCACTCAAGGCAGGGCGTTTCTGCTTCAGGGCGGTGATTGTGCCGAGAGTTTTGCGGAGTTTTCGGCAGCCAAGATTCGCGACACGTTCAAGGTCCTGCTGCAAATGGCCATTGTCATGACCTTCGCGGCAGGGTGCCCGGTGGTCAAGGTCGGGCGCATGGCCGGGCAATTCGCCAAGCCGCGCTCGGCCAATGACGAAACCATCAACGGCGTGACCTTGCCTGCCTATCGAGGCGATATCGTCAACGGCATCGGCTTTGATGAAAAAAGCCGCGTGCCAGACCCTGAACGCCTGCTGCAGTCCTATCACCAGTCCACCGCCACCCTGAACCTGCTGCGCGCCTTTGCCCAGGGCGGCTTTGCCGACCTGCACCAGGTGCACAAGTGGAACCTGGACTTCATCGCCAACTCGGCCCTGGCAGAGAAATACAGCCAGCTGGCCGACCGTATCGATGAAACCCTCGCCTTTATGCGTGCCTGCGGCATGGACAGCTCGCCGCAACTGCGCGAAACCAGCTTCTTTACTGCCCACGAAGCGTTGCTGCTGAATTACGAAGAAGCCTTCGTACGCCGCGACAGCCTGACCAACGATTACTACGATTGCTCGGCACACATGCTCTGGATCGGCGACCGCACACGCCAGCTGGACGGCGCCCATGTCGAGTTCCTGCGCGGGGTCAACAACCCGATCGGGGTCAAGGTCGGCCCGAGCATGAACAACGAAGACCTGATCCGCCTGATCGATATCCTCAACCCGGACAACGACCCGGGCCGCCTCAACCTGATCGTGCGCATGGGTGCCGACAAAGTGGGCGATCACCTGCCGCAGCTGATCCGCGCGGTAGAAGGCGAAGGCAAGCAGGTGCTGTGGAGTTGCGACCCGATGCACGCCAACACCATCAAGGCCAGCAGCGGCTACAAGACCCGTGATTTCGCGCAAATACTGGGTGAAGTGAAACAGTTCTTCCAGGTTCACGATGCCGAAGGCAGTTACGCAGGTGGCATTCATATCGAAATGACCGGCCAGAACGTGACCGAATGCATCGGCGGTGCCAATCCGATTACCGAAGACGGCCTGTCGGACCGCTACCACACCCACTGCGACCCGCGGATGAATGCCGATCAGTCACTGGAGCTGGCGTTTTTGATTGCCGAGACGCTGAAGCAGGTCAAGCGCTGAAGAGCACCCTAACCCTCTCCCGGAGGGAGAGGGGACTGACCGCACGCGGTTTCAAGAACACCGACAATCAGCGCCCTCTCCCTCAGGGATAGGGCTGGGGTGAGGGGCAGCAAACACCGCGCCCTCACCTGTTAAACGGATCATCCCAAAAAGCCCGATGGCTTTCGGCCTCGATATCCGCCCTGCTCAACCCAAGGTCCTTGAGCGCCGCATCACTGATCTGCCGCAAGCACGCCCGCTCCCGCGACAGTTGATACCAGCGCGAAATCCGGGCAATCCACGCCACGCCTATTTGACCTTTCATCACTTGAGCCCTCCTGTGGTATGGCTCAAGTGTCTGCGCGGGCATAAGATCAATCCAACGAATGTTTCTTATGCGATACATCTGCGAGATTGATCAATGGCTGAATTTCCCAGCATCGACACCGACCTGCTGCGCACCTTTGCCGCCATCGCCGATCACGGCGGCTTCACCCGCGCCGCCGAAGCGGTCAATCGCACCCAGTCGGCGGTCAGCATGCAGATGAAGCGCCTGGAAGAAGACGTGCTGCAATGTGCGCTGTTCCAGCGCGAAGGGCGCAGTGTCAGCCTGACCCAGGAAGGCGTGGTGCTGCTCGGCTATGCCCGGCGCATCCTCAAGCTGCACAGCGAAGTGTTCAACACCCTGCGCCAACCACAGATGGTGGGCACGGTGAAGATAGGTTCGCCGGATGATTACGTGATGCGTTTTTTGCCCGGCGTATTGTCGCGCTTTGCCCAGGACTACCCGCTGATCAACGTCGAGGTACATTGCGAGCCGTCATCCCAGCTGTTGCAGCGTAATGATCTGGACCTGACGATCGTGACCCGCAAACCCGGTACCGAAATGGGCCAGATCCTGCGCCAGGAACGCTTTGTCTGGATGGTGGCCCAAGGCTTTTCGCCCCATGAACAAACACCCCTGCCCCTGGCAATGTTCAATACCGACTGTTTTTGCCGGACCTGGGCCTGTAATGCCCTGGATATTCAACAACGTGAATACCGGGTTGCCTACACCAGTGCCAGCCTCGCGGCGATCAACGCCGTGGTCAGCACCGGGCTCGCCGTCACCGCTCAGCTACAAAGCCTGCTGACGCCCGACCTGCGCATCATCGGCGCGGCCGAGAACCTGCCGGAGCTTCCCTCAGCCAGTATTGTGCTGTTACGCAAAGCCAACAGCGCGTCGTCACCGATCATTGAGTGCTTTGCCGAATATATCGTCGAAGGCTTCAAGCTTTGAGCGCCAGCAACCCCGCGCACAGCAGCAAGAAAGCACAATACAGGCCGCGCAACAGGCGCTCCGGCAAAGCGTGAGCCAGCCTGACACCCCAACTGATGCTTAACAGCCCACCAATGGCCATCGGTACGCCCATGGCCCAGTTGACCTCGTCATGCACTGCATACGTCAGCAAAGTCACCGCCGTACTTGGCGCAGCCAGGGCCAGTGACAGGCCCTGGGCCACAACTTGAGTGGTGCCGAACACACTGGTCAGCACGGGCGCCGCCACCACGGCGCCACCGACACCAAACAGCCCTCCGGTCGTGCCTGCCACGGCACCCAGCACCCCGAACCACGGCCAGCCATAGCGTGAACCGGCCACAGGCGGGGCTGGCGAGGTGTACATTTTGATCAGGTTATAGAGGGTGATCGCCAGCAAAAAGACGATAAAGCCCCAGCGAATGATCCGCGCATCCACGCCAACGGCGAGCATCGCGCCCAACCAGGCGAAGCAAAAACTCATCAGCACCAGCGGCAATGCCTGACGCAAATTGATCCTGTTGCGTTGCTGATAGCGGTACAACGCCAAGAACACATTGGGCACCGACATGGCCAGGGCCGTGCCTTGCGCCAATTGCTGGTCCAGACCGAACCACAACCCCAGTACCGGGATCGCGATCAGACCGCCTCCAATTCCGAACAACCCGCCCAGCGCCCCCATGGCGATACCCAAGGCTGCATACATTACAAAATCGATCAGCATTACCACCCCTCGTTGTGAGCACCCATGCTAACCAGTCCCCGGCGCCGGGCAAAGCGCAGAACCGGGGCTTTTTCATCGAGCAAAAAAAAGCCCGGCATCAAGGCCGGGCTTTTTCATCGTGCGGTTAACGCAAGGTTTAAACCTTGGCGCGGCCCTTGTAGGAACCACCGTCACGGGTATCGATTTCGATCCAGTCACCGATTTCAACGAAATCAGCAACGCTCAGCTCGGTACCGTTTTTCAGTTTGGCAGGCTTCATCACCTTGCCCGAAGTGTCGCCGCGAGCGGAACCTTCGGTGTAGTCAACCTGACGCACGATAGTGGTCGGCAGCTCTACGGATACCAGACGGTCTTCGAAGAAGATCGCTTCGCAAACGTCGGTCATGCCTTCTTCAACGAATGGCAGAACGGCTTCGATGTCTTCAGCGTTCAGCTCGTACATGGTGTAGTCAGTGGTATCCATGAACGTGTAGGTGTCGCCGCTGATGAAGGACAGGGTCGCTTCTTTGCGATCCAGGATCACGTCTTCCAGCTTGTCGTCAGCGCTGTATACGATTTCGGTCTTGTAGCCAGTCAGCAGGTTTTTCAGCTTGGTCTTCATGATCGCGCTGTTACGACCGGACTTGGTGAATTCAGCTTTCTGAACCAACCAAGGGTCGTTTTCGAGCTTGATGACTGTACCGGGTTTAAGCTCTTTACCAGTTTTCATTACGAATATCCGAATTTGGATTGAGATTTACAAAAATCTAGGTCGCGTATCATATCCAATTTCTATAAAACAGTACTAGCGCTTGCGCAAGATCAGCCTGTAATGACTGTTCCAGACACCACTGTTCAGCGTGTGCAGCGATTTCAGGCCAGCATTGGAGCACCCCATTCCAGCTTTCGCCCATCTCGGCGCCAGCATTCCAGGCATGCCAAAGCCCGGTAACCGCCCGGGCTGCCTGTGGTGAAAGGCCTTTGACGTAGAGGTCGAGGAATGCGTTGAGCTTGACCCAGTGCGCGTCTTCTTCCTGCTCATAGATATGCCACAGCAGGGGGCGCCCCGCCCATTGCGCCCGCACAAACGAGTCTTCACCACGCACTGCGTTGAAATCACAGCTCCATAACAGGTGGTCGTAATCCTCTTGCCTGACGAACGGCAACGCCTGAACGGTCAACGCCCCGCGCTGTTCGACCGCACCCAGGGGCAACTGCTCAATACCCAGCCACTGCAGCAGATCACCCATGATCCGTCCTTGTGGCACCAGCAGGTGGGTGGGCCCGGCCCCCGCCGCCATTGCATCCAGCCAGCTGGCCAGGCCGGTATTTTCATAGGCAAATAATGAAATCAGCCGCGCATTGTACGCCGGGCAAACCCCCAGCCCCTGCAAAAATACCTGCTTGGCCTGCGGGTCCTGCTCAAAGGCGTGGCGGCGCTGCAACAAGTCTGCCTCACGCAACAGCCCTCCAGTACCGGCATCAAACCCCGGAAAGAAAAACATCCGTTTCAAACCGTCAGGCCGCATCGATGGCAGGCCGTGGCAGCCGCTGACCCAGTCTTCGGCACTCAAGTACTCGAGATTGATCCACAACGCCGGTTTTTCGCGAGCCTTCATCGCCTGCAGATAGCCTTCAGGCAGTTTGCAGGCAAAGGCCTCGACCACCACGTCGGCAACCTCCGTCGCCGGCCACTGCGCCGGCCACTGGCAAACCTCAACCCCCTGCTGCCATTGCTGCGCAGCGCCGACATCCGCCTCGGGGCACAACGGCACAAACGCACGCAAGTCATCGACCCACAACCGTACGCCCTGCTGATGCTCGGCCACCAACTGCCGGGCCAGACGCCAGGTCACCCCGATGTCGCCGTAATTATCGACCACACTGCAAAAAATATCCCAGGAGGCTTTCATACCGGGCTCCAACATTCAAAAGGGGGGATTGTCCGCATAATTGGCTGCGTACAGAAGTCTTGAGGCGGATTAATCTGCGCGGCACTCGTGCGACAATCGACGTTCGTCACTATCAAGCTGCGACCATGAACAAGACTGCTGTGCACCTGCTGATGCTGGAGAAACTCGAAATCGACCTCGATGTCCTCCAGCGCGCGGCGCAAACCGCCTATGAAGCGGCCACCCATGCGGAAAACATCGCCGAGAACAAATACGACACCCTCGGCCTGGAAGCGTCATATCTGGCCACAGGACAGGCACGCCGGGTTGAGGAAATTCGCCAGGCGTTGAAAAACTGCCGGGCCATGACCCTTGCGCCGTACAACCCGGCGCAGGGCATTCAGATCGGAGCGCTGGTCAGGCTGGAAGCCGAAAATGGCAGCGAACAGTGGCTGTTCCTCGCCCCCGATGCCGCCGGGCTCAAGCTCGACCACAGCGGGCAGACGGTCACCGTCATCACCCCGCGCTCACCCCTGGGGGCCGCCTTGCAGGGCAAACAGCTTGATGATGAAGTGCAGATCAATGTGGGCGGTGCGGTACAGGTGTTTAGCGTTTGCGAAACGCTCTAGACAACTGTGGGAGCGGGCTTGCTCGCGATAGTATCGCCCCGGTCACGCAGATAAACCGCGGCAGCTGAATCGCGAGCAAGCCCGCTCCTACCAAAGTTTGATGCATGCCTTACTTGGCAGCAGCCACCATGCGGTTCAACTCACTGCGCACCATGTTGGCGTATTCCGGCGGTGACATGGCGTCCAGTTCCGAGCGCACCCATTCAGCCCATTTGCCCTTGCGCTTGGCGCGTTCACCAAACAAACGCGCCGCATCCCCTTTGGCCTTGCCAAGGTTGCTCTGCCAAAGGTCATACAAACGGGATTTTTCATCTTCAAGCGCTGCACGCTCTGCGAGAGGCTTGTTGGCGAGGTTGAAGCTCATGTGAATTTCCTGCGGTGTTAATTAGGTGACATCTTACACCCTACAAAGAAGTGTCTCAGTCTGGTTTTTGACTACGCTGTCAGCTCAGGCGCAAATCAGATGCAACTTTTTAGCATTGGGTTGACTCCATTACATATCACCCCTTTAACCTGCAAGGAGTACCGCAATGGCTCGAAAAAATGCCGTACAAGCTGAAGATCAAATCAAGGATCAAGCGTTCAGCGAACTGCAAGACCTGATTGCCGAATCTGAAAAGCTGCTCAAGGACAGCGTGTCCCTGGTCGGTGAAGAAGGCGAAACCCTGCGTGCCCAGGTGAGCCTCAAGCTCAAGCAGGCACTGGATTCAGTGACCAACGTGCGCGAGCGCACCAAGCCTGTGGTCGACGCCACGGAAAGCTATATCGGTGGCCATCCATGGCAGACCGTGGCCATCTCGGCCGGTTTCGGTCTGGTCGTTGGCCTGCTGCTGGGGCGTCGCAACTAACATCGGCTGCCACTGTTGCCTGCACAGCCCCTGGTGATTATTGCCAGGGGCTGTGCGGTTTAAAATTTAAAACCGCCGACATATTCAGTGACATTCTCCGCTGACATTCTGATACTTCGTCGCATTCCCCATGCCAACGAGACAGTCAATGTCCACGTCTACTGCTGCAACAAAACCTCTTAGCACCGCCCTGATTCTGCTGATGGCCACCGCCACCGGCCTGGCTGTTGCCAGCAACTATTACGCCCAACCCCTGCTGCACACCATCGCCCAGCAACTGGGCTTGAGCATGGGCAGCGCCGGTACCGTGGTTATCACTGCCCAGCTCAGCTATGGCGCTGGCCTGTTACTGCTGGTGCCGCTGGGTGATCTGTTCGAACAACGCCGACTGATCGTCACCATGACCGTGCTCAGCGCCCTGGGCCTTCTGCTAAGCGCATTTGCCCCTTCGTTGACGTGGCTGTTGATCGGCACGGCACTGACCGGACTGTTTTCGGTATCGGCCCAGGTGCTGGTGCCCATGGCGGCCAGCCTGACCGACCCGCAAAGCCGTGGTCGGGTCGTTGGGACACTGATGAGTGGCCTGTTGCTGGGCATTTTGCTGGCCCGCACCGTAGCGGGCGCGCTGTCATCGGCAGGTGACTGGCGCACCATTTACCTGGTGGCTGCCGCCTTGATGCTGATCAGTGCCATCTCGCTGTATTGCGCCCTGCCCAACCACCATCAAAGCGCCGGGCTGAGCTACCCAAAACTGCTGAAGTCGGTGTTCACTCTGTTTATCGAAGAACCCGTACTGCGCCTGCGCGCCCTGCTGGGCCTGCTGACCTTCTCGCTGTTCGCCCTGTTCTGGACCCCCCTGGCCTTTTTGCTGGCGGTACCACCCTACAGCTACTCGGACGCGGTGATCGGTCTGTTCGGCCTGGCCGGCGCCGTCGGTGCGGTAGCGGCCAACTGGGCCGGACGCATGGCTGATCGCGGCAAGGGGCAACAGGCCACCACCGCTGGCCTGCTGGTGCTACTGGCCTGCTGGCTGCCCATGGCATTTGCCGGGCATTCATTGGTGGCTTTGCTGATCGGTGTGCTGGCCCTGGATTTTGCCGTGCAACTGGTCCATGTGAGCAACCAGAACGCGGTGTTCAAAGTCCGCCCGGCAGCCCGCAACCGCCTGAATGCTGGCTACATCACCTGTTATTTCATTGGCGGCGCACTGGGTTCACTGGTAGGTGCGCAGACCTACCCGGCCTATGGCTGGGACGGTATTGTCGTGGTCGGCGCCGTGGTCGCGACACTGGCATTGGCGGTATGGGGCTACAGCCTGCAGCGCGAAAGCAAGCTGCAACCGGTGGGCTAAGCAGCTATATGGCACTTTTCATCGTAATGCGAACTCGCTAGCATGCGAAAAATGCCCTGACCATCCGAGACGCCATATGATCCCTAAAGAATCCCGTAACGAACTGGCCCTGGATACTTTTATCAAGGCGCACCCTGAACTGATCGAAGAAATGAAAGAGCTGAGCGCCGAGGACCGCCAGCAACAGATTTTGTGGGCCTTTGAGGACGAAGCCGAAAGCCGCGGCCTGGAAGCCTGGGAACTGGCCCTGGAACTGATCGCCCGCTCCCCTGAAGAACTCAAGAGCATGCGCCTTGAAGTGCATCAGGAAGTCGCCGAAGCCCTGGACATGAGCTGGGAAGAGTACTGCGGGTTCAACGAAATCGCGGTCTGAGCCACGCCACGTTGCATAAAACGCCCGGTCGATCACTCACCGGGCGTTTTTGCACTTAAAGGATCAGGACTTGTGGTGGGCATCCACCAGTTTTTGCGCCATCAGCAGATGCATTTCCAGCTTGGGCAGATACTTTTCGGCAAACGCCTGCAACTCCGGTGACTCGGGATTTTGCGCCTGCTCCTTGTACAACTCGATGGCCTGTTCATGGGCCTTGACCTGATTGGCCGCATAGGCCGCGTCGAACGAATCGCCCTCCTGCACTTGCAGCATCAGCTTTTTCGCCTTGTCGAGTATCTGCTCATCGCTGGACACCTGCAGGCCCAGTCGGCTGGCAAGATCCTTCAAATCCCGATTGGCATTGGTATGGTCCTTGATGGCTTCCACGGCATAGCTTTCTATGTCCGTCGAAGAGGTTTTACTGATCGCCATACGGCTGGTCTCGATCTCCGCAATCCCTGCTGCATGAGCCTCATCAACAAAGTCTGCCGGACTGGCTGCGACTGCTGTGGCCGCCACGATCAGGGAGCAGACCAGGGCACAACCTGCCACAAAGCGTTTGGGGCCAATCAGGTGTTTCATAACGTCCTCCAGAAAAAGGCAGGTTTATTCCCTGCACAGAATCTGAAGGCACGTGATGGCAAAGGTTTAAATCAAAGCTGTTTTTTCTGACGGATGGCAACTGAAGGCACTTCAGCGAACCCTGAGCCATACTGTCCAGCAGCACTTTCCGTCAAACAGGAGAAGCCATATGGACGCCTTCAGGGCCATGCTCGACAACTGGGAGTCCAGATCTCAGGAGTCCAGTGAGCGGGTTGAATACAGCCTTTCACTGCACAAGCGTGATTTGGTCAAAATCAAGGCTTTCGCCCAAGCCTACGGCCTGGATGAAGCCACCATTACCCAAAGCCTGATTCATTGCGCGCTTGAGCAAGCAGAGCAGGCCATGCCCTATGTGAAGGGCTCTGAGGTCATCAGGATTGAAGAAGGTGAAGAGATTTATGCCGATGCCGGCAAAACCCCAGCATTCGTGAAAGCGGAACAAGCAATTTCCAGAGAACTGGACCTGAACAGTCCGCCTTCCTGAATCAAGTCTTGGGCCGTGACCGGGTAGCGCTGCGCCCGGGGGCACCGGCAGGTGGCGTGTACTGCCGGGCCTGCGCGCAGCCCGCATTCAGCAACAGCACGCCAAAGGGGGAGCGGCCTTATCATCGTCTAAATCCATTTGAGCTCGAATGGGAGCGTTCAATGGCACTACCGGGTAGTTATCCTTCAATCCCGGCACCACACGACCGAGCATTCGCAACAATTCGATCCAGGCCAGTTACATGATATCAACCGTTAGTTTTCAGGCCGATATTTAACCCGACGCAAAAGTTAACCCCGCGCCACAAAGTTATTGTCCGACAATATAACGATATATATCCGCTCGTCCGACCAAACCGCCATAAAAACATTAAAACTTGCCCAATAAAATAAATGTGCTTTTCTAGTGAAGCGATCCCAACCCATCGTCTTCAAAGGATGAAGTGATGAACACTGACTCTCGAGCACCCAGTACGACTTTGCCAAAAACCGAGCAGGATTTAATTAACGACGTTACTCAAAAAATCACACAGCACAGTAATGAGCTACGTAAACGCTATCGCGTACTGGGTTTCCAGAATGCCATAGGCGCCAGCGTGATGGCTGTTTCTGTAACTGGCATGATAATAACGGGCACACTGTATATAAAAGGGCTTATTCCCGGCTGGCTTTGTATTGTAATCAATGCGTTGTTGACGTCATTTATTCATGAACTTGAACACGACTTGATTCATCGCCTGTATTTCAGAAAACACCCCGTGGCGCACAACCTGATGATGCTGCTGTGCTGGATAGCCCGCCCCGGCATGCCCAGCCCCTGGTTACGGCGTGAACTGCACTTTCATCATCACAAAGAATCCGGCACCCACACCGATGTTGAAGCCTGGATTACCACCAGCGGCAGCAAGTGGGGGGCCAAGCGCTTTTTAAAACTCATCGACGGTTTTGTCTTTGGCATTGTCAATGCCCTGTTCGCACCGACCTGGCAAGAAAAAATCAGGTTGACCGTCAAGGTGCTTCGGTTGAATGCGCCCATGGGGCTTCTGTACTGGGGCTGCTGGTATATATTCCTGGGTTACCACCTCTACACATGGGTGAACTCGCTGATGGGCCTCACCGTTGAGCTCTCTGCTGCCGCATCACTGCTGATACAGGTGGTCAATGCTGCAGTGGTGATTATCGTCGCGCCCAATATCATCCGTCAGTTCTGCCTGTTTTTTATCAGCTCTAACATTCACTATTTCGGCGACGTCATGCCACGCAATCCCTTGCAGCAAACCCAGGTCATGAACCGGTGGTGGCTGTGGCCATTCCAGTTGTTTTGCTTCAACTTCGGGAGCACCCATTGCATTCATCACTTTGTGGTCAAGGACCCGTTCTACCTGCGCCAAATGACCGCGCCCTTCGCCCATAAAGTTTTAGCGGACGCCGGTGTCAGGTTTAATGACTTCGGCACCTATAAGCGCTCAAACCGTTACAGCTTTACGCAACCGGAAGCTTAAGCAATCAACCCGCTTCTATTTGTTTGATCTCGCCCTATAAATATCACCCTAGCCAGTGACCTTCAGAACTGGCTAAGCCTTTATCAACCGCACATCCTGTAGGAAATCAGGGGGCTGTGTTGACTTAATGTGGCGTTTAAGGAGGGGTTCGAAACCGTCCATACCCGTTTTTTCAAATCACGGCCCCCGGCTTATAACGACTGCAGAGGATCTGCTGACTAACGAGCGGCCCCATGGCAGCCCCATGGGGTTGTGTGTCAACTTGTGGATCTGCTGCCTGATAGGGCATGTGTATTCTTTGCGTTTAGCCCTCGAAAAAAGGCAAGAACAGTAAGCACCTTGCTCATGAACAATTAAAAATAGCTCGGCGGGTTTTTTAAGAAATACTCAGCTTCCTGATTATTCCTTTCATTTATTCTGAGCAGCAAGCTCGGGTGAGCTCCTTTATAGCCTCTTGATTCTGCTGCAACAAAACCAGCTGATCTGTAGATGTTGGTTTGTACGTCTTGAAAAAGCATAAACCCTGTAGTTGCTTGTTGTTTCTCATATCCTTCTAGCAGCATTGACAGGCAGCTTAGGCCATATCCTTTCTTGCGGCTGTTTACCTCTGTAGCTAATGAGCCTATGCCTATCCATGAACTGTTGTTATGCCCCGGGATCACATAGGAAATGGCAGATGATAGGGGCGCCCCGCTACTACCCCTTAAGATAAACCAGTTGCCTAATCTGTATTTTTCCGATGCGCAGCATATATCAAGGTATTCTTCCGTTTGGAATTCCGCACCCCACGCATCCTTTCCCATCAAAAAAACCTGGGTCATATCATTTTCTTCCGCAAGGCTTAACGTCATATTATCCCTGTATAGGAGTTTAAGTGGCAGCGGCTTACTCAGCTTCATATGGATTGCATCCCTCCTTTTTATGATGCAATGGCCAACCTGTTAAATGTCGACTTCAGGCTTGAAATCCATACTAGTATTTGTTCTGCATAGGTCAAGAAGGCTGGCGCTAATAGTTGCGCGCTTGAATTTTTCGAATTTCATTGCACTTAATGCTATCGCGCTAATTTGGTGCGGATTTTCGTAGTGTGTAATTGTGCGATTGGTTAGGGTGCAGGCAGGGAACTTATACTTGCAGGAGCACTATAAGAGTGCGTTTTAATTGTGCGCTTACTAGGTGTAAGGTTCCGACATGAGAAGCTGCGGACTCATTGCGAAACAGGCTGGGTTTTCAGTCCAAGCCTCACAGAACACCTTGAGCGGAGTTCAGCCGTGCAAAGCCTTGAGATGCCTGGCAAAGTTGGAAGCCATCACGAAAGCCAAAACGTGGGCTTTCAGCGCATCAAAACCCAGGTAATGAAACGTCTTAACCGTAGTTCCTATAATCGTACGATTCATTCGCTAGACTTGGCCGCCATTCCAAGAATGGTAAGGCTTGGTTAGCCGGTGCTTGATGTTGCTCTTGTAGGGCTTACCGGGCGAGTGACGCGGACTGCATGGATAGGATTCACGCCCGATCAGCACCGGTTTCAAATCAACAGAAACATCTTTATATCTAGCAACGCTGACATCGCCATTGATCATGGCATTGCTGGATCACTAGTCAGCCCCGCACACAGGCACCCAGCACAAATGGCATGATCTTCCTTCATTGCTGGCACATATCCTTCGTGTCGAAGATCCTGAAAACGCCCAGATATCCGTCAGCACTCTGGGACGCGGATCAATGAAGACGACCCGGACGTCGTCAGCATCCTGCAACACGCTCTGAATCTACAGCCAGCGCCCTCCACAATTCAGGGATAAGCACGGGCAAAATTCAGCCGGTATTCCCATACCACCATTTTCCAGACGCCAGAAACCACAAACCCCCGACTTTCTCTAGGAAAATCAGGGGTTTGTGTTTACTTAATGTGGCGGTGAAGGAGAGATTCGAAACCGCCCGCCCCCGCTTTTTCAAATCACGGCCCCCGGTTTATAAGGGCTGTAGAGGAGCGAGCTGTGTAAAAACGTTCCCATGGCGTTCCCATGGGTTTGTGCGCCAACCTGTGAATCTGCTGCCTGATAGGGCATGTGTATTTTTTGGGGAACGCCATCGGAAAAAGGTAAGAGCGGTAAGCGCTTGGGTAAAACGTCTATAACGCCCGGATTCAAAGGGCTACAGCCAATACGGTGCGAGTAATGTCTGAGTAACCTATAAGTAATCTAATTACTCTTTTATTAAGTAATTGCCTATAAGGCTCAGAACCTTACAAATCAATGACTTACGATTAAATTACCTTGCACATCACTCAAAATAACTTGTCTGTGTAATATGCCAAAGCCAATAAATACGTGGCTTCCAATGCCGTAGCGAGGCTCTGACCGAACAAATTACCTGTTTCCGTCTAGGTCCCTGAGAATCTGAGCTAAAACATCCTGAAATCTTACAAAACGGCCCAGAAGCGCACACGTTACGTAGTAGCATATGGCTTGCATCGCTAGAATTTTTGGCGTAATGTCACTATGCCTCCATTCAGGTATTAACTAGGGTTGTTCAAATGCGACCCGATTCAAAAAAGCCACAAGCAACGGCGATGAGTTACTCGGAGACGTTATGCTTAAAGGAATAGGGTGAAATATGAATGGAGGCTTCTTTTTAAATTTCGTCGCGTTGAACTCATCGACGACACCAGCCGAGCTTGCAGCTCTTCTCGGCACAGACTATGGAAAAATCAAGCATTTATACTATCGCAGTGGAATGCTACGTCACTACCTTGAGTTTGAGATTCCAAAGAAAAATGGCGGAAAACGCAAGATTTTAGCGCCTTCGGATAAGTTAAAAACTCTTCAATCCCGTTTAGCCTTGCTTCTGAAAAAAATTTACAACCCACGCGAGCCGGTTAAAGCTTTTCGCGAGGGAAGCTCAATTGTTGAAAACGCCTGGCCTCATTGCCGAAAAAAATTCGTTTTCAACATCGATCTCGAAAATTTTTTCGGCACCATTACATTTTCTCGTATCCGCGGATTGTTGATAGCCAAGCCATATTCTTTTACCCCCGAAACTGCAACGGTCATAGCCCACCTCACTACAGTAAACGGGATACTTCCTCAAGGCGCACCTAGCTCACCCATTCTATCAAATATGCTGTGTGCAAGTCTGGATCGGGCGCTTTACTCTCTCGCCAAGAACAATCGAGCTGTTTACACGCGATACGCCGACGATATAACACTTTCTTTTTACTGCCCTATTGAATTTATTCCTAGGCACGTGGTGGAAAGCTCAGCATCTAATGATAGAGCTAACCATTATCATAGTAAAGTCGGAAGTGAACTACAGTCTGTGATAGACCAACATGGATTTACTATCAATACAAGTAAAGTAAGACTGCAAGGGCCAGGCGAACGCCGAACTGTAACCGGGCTAGTTACAAATCAAAAACCTAATGTGCCCCGACCTTATATTAGAAAAACGGCTGCATTGATTCACTCCATAGAAAAACACGGGGAGCAGGTAGCAAATGCTATCTACAAAGAGAAAAACCCGAACACTAAGGGAATAATTGAATCCCATCTCCAGGGCCGCTTGCTTTTCATCAAGCAAGTTGTAGGAGAAAGCTCGGAGGTCTATCGGAGGCTCGCTCAGCGTTACAACATGCTGCCTACCAAATCCAAAGTGCCGAACACTCCTCTAACTACTACTGAAGACTCCGACAACTTCAAAGTAGGAGAATTTATAAAGGACAAGTGCTGGATAACTGAATTCGAGCAAAAAATCGGTGATGATTTGGTGCAGATTCAGGGTAGTGCCTTTATGATCCAAGGAAACCTACTCATAACATGCGAGCATAACCTCAGCCACATCATTGATGATAAGCGGGTTGAATTCAACGAATGCCTTGTCTATAAAGTGGGTCATGGAGAGACCATTCATGAGGCCAAAGTAATTATTCGTAGTAAAGAACTCGACATTGCCGTACTGAAAATCCAAGAGCCCTCGACTGCTTTAAAATACTTCTCATTAGAGGTTTCCAAAGAGCCGAACATTGGCGACCGTGTTGCGGTGCTGGGTTTCCCTAACCATAAGCTTGGAGGCCACAATGTCGGCGTCCTGAAATGCCGCCTGACTAACAAATATCCGTTACACGGCGTACAACATAGCGAAGTTGATAAAAATCTTTACTCGGGAAATAGCGGCGGACCTGTAATCAACTCAAGTTATCACGTCGTAGGCATTGCAGCTAAGGGAGCCGAGGGAAACCCCCACGGCAAAAACACTTTCATCAGAGTCTCAGAGTTAATAAAGTACCTCGAAAAAAGTGGTGTTATTCTTTAGTTTTCGCTCTATTTAAGAGTCTTTGGTAGTCCCATTTTAATGAAGTCTACTGCAGCCGAGCCAGAGCATTTCGAAACGTAGCCTTTCTTGCAGGGATCCGCAGGGATTTTATTCCACAAAAATCTCTACACAGCCCACAACCCAGCCAGCTGTCAGCCTGGTGCAGAAGTGCGGAAAAAAAGACCTATTAAGCACGCAGGCGAGGTGGGGGGACGACGGCGCGCGCCAGGGCATGAAGCACGTTACTACCCCGAAGCCAGTCAACTTTGTCATCCGACAGCCTTCACCTGAAAGCCGTGTAGCCTGTATGGGTGGCGCCAAAGTGCGACCGACTTCCATCAGCACTTTAACGAGAGGCGTTGTGCGCTCGCACTGGCAGCCTCACAAGGTGTGTTTACAGTTCTATTTGTTACAGCCGTAAAAAAACCGCCTCGGTGGGCGGCTTGGCAATATGGTAACGCACAGATCAAACGATGATTGTGTGAGGGTATGCATGCATGGCGCTGTCGTGTGTCACCAGGCTGATACCTTCTGCAAGCGCTTGGGCCACCATGATGCGGTCAAACGGATCTCGATGATGGTTCGGCAGATTGCCTACAGTCAGCCCGTGATCAGAAGTGATCGGCAATTCAAGGTAGCCCGCATCCAACAGCACTTTGCGTAGCACAGCAGGAATAACGCCAGTGCGCTCGGCGCCTTTTATGGTCAGCTCCCAGATGCTGGCAGCGCTGAAATACAAGGTGTTGGCCTCATCGTCGATAAGCTGGGCCGCTGCCTTGGACAGCTTTTCGTCGCCGATAGCTGCCCAGATGAGGATATGAGTGTCGAGCAATAGCCTCATGCCTTGCCCTCAAACATATCCGCTATTTCAGCATCCAGAGCGTCCGAAGCCTCGGCGTTGAATGTCACACCTGTGAGCATCCCGCGACGCTTGGGGGCGGTAATCGGAACCAGCTTGGCCACTGGCACGCCTGCCTTGGCGATGATGATCGTCTCCCCGCCCGCTGCCGCATCAACAAGCTGCGAGAAGTGCGTTTTCGCTGCATGGATGTTGTGGGTCTGCATGTGGCTATCTCCCATGGATTGGTTTATGCGATTAGTCTAGTCCATACAATGGACTAAGTAAAATATACCTATGCGCCAACGCCTCTGAGCAACGCTCATTTGATAAGCCTCGCAATATTACGATGACGGGAGGCGATGTGGAGCACAACATTAGATTAGCCAAAATAAAGTAATTCTATTTACACCGTACTGGCAAAAGGCTATATTTTATATATGGTTTGTTACAAGCAAGGATTTGGCATGAAAAAGAAACTGCAAGTATTTATCTCAAGCACCTTTACCGATCTAATTGAAGAAAGGCAGGCAGCAGTTAGTGCCATATTAAAAGCAGGTCATATTCCAGCAGGAATGGAACTTTTCACTGCGGGCGACCGCTCTCAGATGGAAACCATTACAAGCTGGATCGACGAATCTGATGTTTACATGTTAATCTTGGGCGGTAGATACGGGTCTGTAGAAAGCACTACAAACCTGAGCTACACAGAGTTAGAGTTTGATTACGCAGCAACACAAAACAAACCAATGTTCTCAGTTGTTATAAAAGAAGATGCCCTAGAGGGTAAAATCAAAAAATTCGGAACGAGCTTTTTAGAAAAAGAGAACCCGAAAGAGCTTGGTCTATTCCGAAAGAAAGTACTATGCAATATTTCATCTTTTTTTGAAGACACGAAAGATATAAAATTATGCATCCATGAAAGTCTATCCGATTTTTCAGCAAATAAAGAGCTCAAGGGATGGGTATCAGGCGGTGAATTAATCGATACAAAACCATTGTTCGATGAGATCACTAAGTTATCAAATGACAATAATATCCTGCGAGAAACAATTAAGACTTTAGAATCACGCCCTCAGCACGTTCCGCAGGCTAGCCAAGCCCAGAGCACCGATTTATCAGGACTAGAAGAAACCTTAACAAATATAAAAATTACCGTACCTGCAAGCCTAAGCACCTCTGAAACAGAATACGAAACAAGCTTACGCGATATATTCTACAACAATAAAGACTCACTAATCTCTGGAACCACCAACTCCGCCTCACAAATTACAGATTACTCTAGATTCATGTACTTCAACATATGTCCAAAACTACAGATTTATGGTCTAACAGACAATGAAAAAATCGCAGGCGTACAATACCGCCGCTACTTCGTAACCCCTCTTGGCATACAACTACTAGCCCACATAGAAAAAAAGAAACTAAAATCAAAATCAAAATCAAAATAAATATTAAAAACTGGCGCAGCTATAAAAGCTGCGCCCTAGCCTAACCAAGATAACGATATTTCTACCTCCCCATCAAAATAACATCCCCAAAGCCTCCGGCTCCCAATTCATAACCACCAACGCCCCACTCACATCAGCCTTCCCCTGCCGCTGATTCGCAGTGCTGTACCGAATATCCACCGTCTCAAAGTGAAAGCCCTCAAACACCCGTCTGATATGTATGCGATCCATAAACCCCACCTACCATATGGCCGTGGTATGAAGTCAGGTATCCGAGTCGGCTACCTGCTCCGCTTGAGTTCTTACCCCAAATAACCGGTCGGCTATCTGCCGACCTCGCTCCAGCCCTTCAGCCGTCAACCAAATCGATTTGTTCTTGTTCACTGGATTACTGATGAAACCCTGTTCATGCAATCGGTTCATGGTCTCGAAATCTAACCCTTTCCAAGCATTGCCGTTATCAGAGCTGAAGGTTGTCAACAGGGCCAGCACGGCTTCTTCAATCAACTTATCGTCGTATTCCATGATCATTGCTCCGCTCGTACTCTTTAAGCTCACCGCAAACCCCGCTCGCCATCAAGATGGATGGCGCGTTTAACTACGCGAGACCGGCGAGCAGTTCCAGGGCAGTAAAGCTTCGTAATCCTCAACCGAAGAAGCCGACGGCAGGCGCTCAAGTGCGTGGCGCAGCCACGCATAGGGCTCCTGGCCGTTGGCTTTGGCGGTCTCGACCAGGCTGTAAAGTTGGGCACTGGCCGTCGCACCTTTGGGCGTGTCGCTGAACAGCCAGTTCTTTCTTCCGATCACGAAGGGCCAGATGGCTCGTTCGGCCGGGTTGTTGTCGATTGGCAAGTAGCCTTCCTCGACATACCGCTCAAGTTTCTTCCAGTTGCTCGCCAAGTAGCTGATGGCTTTGCCCAAGACGTTTTGAGCTGTCACCTGTGGCTGCGTCTTTTCGATCCAGCTTTTCAACTGAGCCAGCACCGGCAAGCTTTGTTCGTGACGACCGATTTTACGTTCAGCGTCACCGCAGGCCTTCAGGTCGCGTTCGATGCCGTAAAGCTTGTTGATCAGATTCAGCGCGATATCCGCGCGTCCCGTTTTACCTTTGGTCTGCACTTTCTGTGCTTCAACGAATTTGCGACGAGCACGGGCCCAGCACCCTAAACGCTCAACTCCAGCTTGGGCGCCCAGTGCGTTGTAACCGGCATAATCATCGGTCATGACATAGCCACGATAGCCCTCGAGCAGGCGCGTAGGCACCTCCTGCGCTCGGCTGGTGGAGTAGTCAAAAAGGATGACCGGCTTATCCCGCGGTCCGCCGGTTTGCACCCACATCCAGGACTGGCTGCTTGGCTCGCGGTCAGGCTCTTTCAACACCTGTACTCGCGTTTCATCGCAGTGGATGACGCGACTGGCCAACAGGCTATCGCGTATTAAATTCAGCAGCGGCTGGAAGTGCTCACCGCACTGGATAACCCAGCGAGCCAAGGTCTGGCGGGGGATATCGATGCCGTGACGACCCAGTACTTTTTCAAAGCGGTGAAGCGGCAAACCGTCCACATATTTGGTGGTCAGCAGCATCGCCAAAACGCTCGGGCTGGCCATGCTTTTTCAATCACCTGAGCCGGTTTGTCCGCAGTGACCGGTGCAGTCTCACAGTCGCGGCAATCGTAGACTTTACGAACGTGTTATCTGCATCGGGACGATTTCAAGTTGCTCGCTGATTTCCTCGCCAATGGCGTGTTTGCGACAACCGCAGACGCAAGTCAGTTCATACTCGGGCAGTTCGTGGATGACTTCGATGCGCGGCAGAGTGGAAGGCAGTGGCTTGCGCTTGCCACGGCGCTTGGTGGGGGCTACGACATCTTCTTCAGAGTCTTCATCGATAGCTTCGACGACGCTTTCTGCTTCGTTGAACAAGGCCAACTGAGGCGTCGCAGGATCTGTTTGCTCGGATTGTCGTCCGAACAAACGCTGGCGCAGCAGCGCGTTTTCTTCTTCCAGATGAACAATGCGCCCCTTGTTCGTTTCGCGCTCAAGCAGCATCTGCTCGAGCAATTGCTTGAGCAGCGCAGGGTCGTCAGGAAGATCTTTGGGCATCGAAATCATGCCCTGGATTATACCGAATCAGGCCACGAATCGCGGCGTCAAAACCTGATGAGGACGGTTACGCCAGAGATCAAAACCGTCGAGCATCCAGTTGAGTTCCTGGACGGTCAGGACAATCGCTTCGTCCATCACGTCGGGCGACGTTTTGAAACGTTCGGACTCCAAGCGCTTGAGCCAAAGGCAGAAGCCGTTGCGCTCCCAGTACAAAATCTTCACCCGGTTGCGTGGCTTGTTGAGGAAGACGAAAAGCACCGGGTCGAACACCGCGACTTTGATGTCCAACTCGACCAAGGCCGCCAGACCGTCAATGGACTTTCGGAAGTCGACGGGCTTGGGGTAGAGATACACTTTTTCAACTTTTGCGTCGGGGCGCATCATGGCTGGCGGGCTCCAGAAAGAAATCGGGAGCACAGCATCCGGGATCACGCGGCGACTTTGAATATGGGGTTCATGGAGCGCTTACGATTGACTGGATCGCCGAGCAGATGGGGCATACCAACGGGAATATGATCCGCCAGCGCTATGGGACCTGGATTAATGAGGATGAGCCGGATGTGGTTGGGATGCTGGAGATGGCATTGATGCTTTAGCGTTATACTTCAGCACTCAAATAAGAGTAATACTTTCGAAAAAAACCGAACAATTTCCCCTCAGAAAATCCTACCAAGTTAATTGTAATTAATATATAAAACTTTTAATAATGCGCCCTCACGAAAGGGCGCACCGCTAAAGACCCTTACAACTACCTGAACCTTGAAAATAAGACAGGGAAATCCTCAGGCTCAAGTTCAACAACTTGCGTGCCACGCCTACAGAAGTATGTCTTTTTGTACAGCGAAGGCTGCTGCTGCCCTTCCACCTCAAGAACAAAGACCGTTTTATCGAAGTAGCTTACACACTTCATATGCGCACCAACATAAGACTTCAAAGGTTCAGAAAGCTCAGAGCGATTTATTTTATCAGTTATCATCTGAAACAACTGATCTAAGTTCTTACCTAGAAATATAGCTTCATGCTCGACACCAGTCACATGAAACTCACCGAACAAAAGCGGATCAACCCCAAAGAGCTTATTTACGCGCAATGCAGTTTGAGCATTATCAGCAACACCTACGACTACATAACCCTTATGCCCCTTCTGAATATTTGCTATTGCAGCACAAGTTTCCAGAATCTTATCAAACGACCCATCATCAAATTTTGGATTATCAGAAAGCTCCAAGAAGCCTTGTTTAAAATCAAATGCGGCTTGTTCAGTCTTTGAGTTAGTAAGTAGGTTTTGCAGCTTAGTTACCCAATGAACTTTTGCAGGATCTGGGTTCGAATCCACTTCAAAAAACTGCTGTATAATACCAACAACAGTATTTACCGCTGCGGCTCTATTCTCTGCCCCCCACCGCCCACCTTCTTGGATAACAATATGCTTACCCTTATTGGTCAGAGCACCAATAGCACCAGCCCTATCCACTACAATCATGCCCTTTCTTACGATCAAGTCATGCATAGCCAAAAATACAGCTTGAAAATATCGAGGTATGGGATTTCCTACCCCATTAGAAGGGAATAAAAGTTGGTAGAAGGACACCCCGGCCTGCGCCAACATTAAAACAAGAGCATCGTGAGTGCGCTGATAATCAAGATCTACTAGATCAGGATTCCGTCGCCGAATCGCTTGATCCATGGATTGAAATCTATCAAGGCTTCCACCTTTCAGAGGAACTCTCGCACCATAATAGTCATCGAACAACTCAGTTCTGGATGCTATAGGGCCATCGGACACCATATAAGCTATTACGTCCGCTACAAGTTCTTCATCTCGACTCTGACGAAGATGATCTTTAGTTAAGATTCCGTGATACACCCAAAAAACGTTTTCTGCATTAATCCCGTACGGCAGCTCTCTATTAGTAATGCTGATTTTTTTCATCTCATTCAAAAAAAGCGAAATACCATTTGAAGTATCACCGCGAATTCTTGAAGACACTACTCGTACGCAATCAGCGAAAGCATTCGTAGCACCTGCAACCCTTAATTCTTGCCGAGAAAGTTGACGACCACCTGAGTTGATCCTCCTAAAGACCTCATCAACGGACTCAGCATCAGCAAACTCGTAAATAGAAAGCGGAACAGGATAAGCCGCTATCGAAAGGCACTTCTCGCGTGACATTAGTGGCGCACGCTGCTCTAGGACTCCACGATCCAGCATATCTTTTGTTGTAGCGAATGTATTCAAATCAAAATAAGTATCATCAACAGCAAAGTCATTACTGATAAATGACGTAATAGCGTCCATGCGCTGCATACCATCAATAATTTCCAAATGCCCTGCTGGATTATCTTGCGGATCTGCGAGCAAGATAATAGGTACAGGAAATCCGCTAATTATAGAATCAATAAAATTCTGCTTTTCTTCAATAGTCCAAATCAGCTTCCGCTGATAGCGTCTATTCACAACATATTTTCTATCGACATAATTTATGTAAATACGTTCTACCTGCTCGCCTCTGACAATCAATTCTTGCTGTGGTGAAGCCATACCAACCTCCAGTTAATTTAGAATCCTTTCGAAGCTCACTACATTTTGTAAGAACAGCAGTATGAGCACGATCTACTACCAATATCTAAAACCGTACGCGAATAGCAAACTCAACACGGTATCACGCACCTAGGTAAACCGCATGGGCATTCTCATCACCTGAGCAGTGACTTCTACCTACAGATCGAAAATGGCCAAAATGAAGAAGTACTGCACTCGACAAAATCATGCACGCCCCTACCCTGAATCACCACACTGAGGGGAATCCGACACAAGCAAATTAACAACAATAAATGCCCTCCAGCCCCATTCCAGCCCCATATCGCCCTTTTCCAGACGCCAGAAACCACAAACCCCCGACTTTCTCTAGGAAAATCAGGGGTTTGTGTTTACTTAATGTGGCGGTGAAGGAGAGATTCGAACTCTCGATACAATTTCTTGTATACACACTTTCCAGGCGTGCTCCTTAAGCCACTCGGACACTTCACCGTATCTCTTCAAACAAGTTCTGTCTGTCGAGGCGCGCTAATGTAGTCGAAAGCTTTCGATATGACAAATGTTTTTTTCAGAATTTTCATGTGCTTACGAAAATAGTCCTTTTGGCGGTATGCCACGGGGGGGCGTTTCTGCCAAATTCCGGCACCGCAGCTTTGCCCGTTCAGGCAAAAACCCTGCTCCGCTGCCCTCTATATAGAAGGTGCAGGCCAATTGCATGACTCACCGGTCAGTCATGGCCCTTTACCTGGGCCACGGGGCTGGGTAACGTCTGCCCCACTTCATAACAAGGATTTGCGCCATGAGTGACTTGATTGCCTATCACCTGGAAGACGGTATCGCCACGCTGACCTTGAGCAATGGCAAGGTCAATGCCATCTCCCCGGATGTGATCACTGCGTTTAATGCCGCCCTGGACCAGGCCGAGCAGGATCGCGCTGTAGTCATCATTACCGGGCAACCAGGCATTCTCTCTGGCGGCTATGACTTGAAGGTGATGACCGCCAGCCCCGAGCAAGCCATTGAGCTGGTCAGACAGGGCTCGACCCTCGCTCGTCGCCTGTTGGCGCATCCGTTCCCGGTGGTGATTGCCTGTTCCGGCCACGCGGTGGCCAAGGGCGCATTTCTGCTGTTGTCGGTGGATTACCGTATCGGCGTGGAAGGCCCGTTCAGCATCGGCCTGAACGAAGTGCAGATAGGCATGACCATGCACCATGCCGGTATTGAGCTGGCCCGCGACCGGCTGCGCAAATCGGCATTCCACCGCTCGGTTATCAACGGTGAGATGTTCACCCCGCTCACCGCAGTTGACGCAGGCTTCCTCGACAAGGTGGTCAAGCCTGATGAGCTGCAAGCCGCAGCCCTGGAAGCCGCCCGCCAGTTGAAGAAGATCAATATGAGGGCCCACAGGAACACCAAGCTCAAGGTGCGCAAGGAGCTGCTGGAAACGCTGGACAAGGCAATTGAAGAAGACCAGCACCACCCGCTCTGACCCTCCCCCCCTGAAATACCGGTCCCGACCGCAACCTGCGGTCGGGATTGTGCCTGCCTGACGTCCCCCTGCAATCATTCTCAAACTGCTCTGGCCCGCCTCTTACAAAGCTCGTTGAAACAAATGCTAAAACTTCAGCTATCTCCTACTTGTATCGGGGTAATTGCTGAAGACAGTGCACATCCGTACACTGCGCCGACTTTTGTTTTGGCGAGCCTGTAAATGCTACTTTCGATGCGTATGTTGTTGATGTGTCTGCATTTTATGCTTGCAGGCGTACTGGGTGTAATACTGGGCATGTGCCGTCCCTTCAATCCGGACAACAGCCGCCTGTGCGCGCGCCTGTATGCCTGGCCGTCCCGCTGGATCCTGGGCTACAGACTCAAGGCCGAGGTCGGACCGCTGATGGACAAGCCGCAAAGCTGTGTGGTGATTGCCAATCATCAGTCCAACTACGACCTGTTTATATTCGGCAACGTGGTACCGCGCCGCACTGTGTGCATCGGCAAAAAAAGCCTTAAGTGGGTGCCTCTGTTCGGCCAGCTGTTCTGGTTGGCGGGCAACGTGCTGATCGATCGGGGCAATGCCCAGAAAGCCCGCAAGTCGATGCTGACGACTACCCGCACCCTGCAAGAGAAAGACACGTCCATCTGGGTATTCCCGGAAGGCACGCGCAATTTCGGCAAAACCCTGCTGCCTTTCAAGAAGGGCGCATTCCAGATGGCAATCACTGCCGGGGTGCCGATCGTACCGGTGTGCGTTAGCACTTATAGCCAGCACCTGCAGCTCAACCGCTGGCACAGTGCCGATATCCAGATCCGTTCACTGCCTGCCATCCCGACAGCCGGCCTGACCCTGAATGACATCCCGCAGTTGATGGAACAGTGCCACGAGCAGATGCGTGAATGCATTGAAGCCATGGACCGGGAACTGCTGAGCCAGAAAAACATTCACTTGCCACCCCTGTCCAAGGGCAACTCGACAGTATCCAACCCGAACCACTGAACCTTTGTCGTCTCAAAGTGGCCAATAGCACGCTAAGCTGCATCTTCGTGCCATAACCCTTTGAAGAAGAAGCGATTAGAACTATGGGGAGAGTTGTTGCTGCTGCGGTTTATAACGCAGGCAAGAAAGTCACCAATATCACGCTGGACGAAGGCATTGAGTGGGCGAAAAAGCCTGGTCACTTCGTCTGGATTGGTCTTGAGCAACCCGACGCGCAAGAGCTGGCCAACTTGCAACGCCAGTTCAACCTGCATGAACTGGCCATCGAAGACGCCCTTGAGCAACACAGCCGTCCCAAGCTCGAGACCTTTGGCGATGCGCTGTTTATCGTGATCTATTCTCCGGTTCGCCATGAAGGCAAACTGGAGTTTGTCGAAACCCATATCTTTGCCGGCAACGGCTATATCATCACCAGCCGCAATGGCCATTCAGCCTCTTACAAATCCGTACGCCAGCGTTGCGAAGCACGGCCGCTGCTGCTGGAGCATGGTGAAGACTTTGTGCTGTATGCCCTGCTCGACTTCGTTACCGAGAGTTATCAGCCTGTCAGCGAAGCCATCCATGCCGAAATCGAGCAGCTCGAACAAAGCATCATGGGCAATGCCCTGAATGAGGCGGACATCGTCCACCTGCATGGCCTGCGCCGCGATGTACTGCGTCTGCGCCGCTATGTGGCGCCCATGGTGGAGATCAGCGAAGAACTGCAGCGCCTGACCTTCCCCTTTATCGACAAGAACATGCGTCCTTATTTTCGTGATGTGCAGATTCACGTCACGCGGCAGATGGAAGATCTCACCAACCTGCGCGATGCCGCTACCCAGACCATTGAGATCGTTGTGCTACTGGAGTCTTCACGCCAGAGCAATGTACAGCGCAAGTTCGCCGCCTGGGCGGCCATCCTGGCGTTCCCCACTGCCGTGGCGGGGATTTACGGGATGAACTTCCAGAACATGCCGGAATTGACCTGGCACTACGGCTATTTCGGTGTGCTGGGGTTTATTGCGGTGGGCGTCACCGGCCTGTGGACCAGCTTCAAACGGTCTGGCTGGCTCTAACCCTCTCACCCTGTGGGAGCGGGCTTGCTCGCGATTCAGACAGCGCGATTGTTCAGCCAAACCGCATCGTTCCAATCGCGAGCAAGCCCGCTCCCACCTATATCGAGCCGGATATCAGGCGATCTGCGGCTTGTGCGACACAAAACGCATCATCCACTCGGCAACGGTGCGGCCATGATGATCCTGGCCCAGGCTGGCGATACCGCTGCTGTAGACCTGCTCGCCCAGATGTTCCTGGCGCAGGTCAAGCAAGGCCCGCGAATAGTCGTGGATAAACTCGGGGTGGCCCTGGAAGCACAGCACCTGATCATTGATGTGGTAGGCGGCAAACGGGCAGAAATCACTGGAAGCAATGACCGTGGCGTTCTCCGGCAAGGCCGTAACCTGGTCCTGATGGCTGATCAACAGCGTCAAGTCCTCGACCACCGGGTTCATCCACGGTGCCTTGGCAGCCAGTTTGTACTGGTGGGTGCCCACGCCCCAGCCTTGAGTGGCGCGCTCGCTCTTGCCACCCAGCAGCAGCGCCAGCAATTGATGGCCAAAGCAAACGCCCAGCAACTTGTCACCGCGCTCGTAGCGGGTCAACAAGTAGGTTTTGAGGGTTTGAATCCACGGATCGGTGCCAAATGAGTCCGCCTTGCTGCCGGTAACCAGGTAAGCATCGAACGTCTGGTCATCAGACGGATATTCGCCATGCATGACATTGAAAACAGTGAACTGTGCCGCGATTGGCTGCGTGGAGAACAGGCGCACAAACATTTGCCCGTAGCCCTGATATTGGTCAACAAACTCTGGACGCAGAATGTCGGTTTCCAGAATGCAGATGCGTAGCGACATAAAAGTACCTTGCACGATAAAGGCGAAAGTAATGATGACAACAGATCCGAGCCTGCCCTGAAAGGGTATTTGATGGCAAGTACTGAACGTAGTAATCACCCTGCAACCCCTGAAAACGGGGGCCTTTTGTAGGACAAAACAGGGCTGCACTGCACTCCCTGACGAACGGTAGGGGGCTAAGAATATGGACACCAAACGGGCCCGTTGCGTCTAGATACGGGTCGGCAGGTCAGGGGTAAAAGACTTAATAGCGTTTTAGAAACTTACTGCACTTGGATGATGTTAAAGGGTTCTAAGCCATGTCTTATGGGGGCTCTAAGGTTAACCCTGTTGCCAGGGCCGCTTTCTTTTCGAGGCATTAATCTCTTGGCGCAGGCATTGTCGTTCAGGAAAAACAAAAAAAGGCAGATAGCCATGTTCAAACATACGAAAGTACGTCAAGCCGGTCTTATCCTCTTTGCTACCACCTTGCTGCTGATCTTGCCGAACCTGACAAAGGTTATCGGTTAGACATGCCAATATGCCGAAGACGTGCGCCCCTGCGCGTCTTCGCGGGCTAAAGTTGCTGGCTATAAAACAGAACGGCCGGCCCTGAGGCCAGCCGAGAAACGATCAAACACCTTTCAATTGAGCAGGCCACGCACCTCCTGCTTCACGCCCCAACCTTCGATAATTCCTCCCAGCGGCACGACTACTGCTTCAAAGTCCTGCTCGAAATCGCCGATGCCCCCATAAGTGGCATACATCACCTTACTCAACTCCAGATGCCATGCACCGTCATCTCGCACATTGATCTGCGCATTCAGGGACTCACCACAAAATTTTTGTGCAGCTCTGCGCGCCCGCTCCTCGTCCGGGAAGATCGCGTAAAACTCGATGGGATGGATACGTGAAAAATCAAAACCGCCTTCTTTCATGCGGCGCAGCACATAGCTGCTGAGGTCTTCTTGATGGGCTGTGCTCATGAAACGTCCTCCTCGCAATGGATAGACATTCAGCGCTCCCCTTCGGCAACAGTCGGGCCGTGACAAGGGAAGAAATAAGCATGTAGCAAACAAGATCAGAGCCAGTCGATTACTTCGCTGGTCTGGTTGCAGAGTAGCTCCAGGGTGCGGGATCTGCCAAGGGGGCAAGCCATGAATTTCAACAGGTTTTTTCGTTTGTCGGAAAAAACCGCGCCCGGTACCCGGACAGATGCGCTGTCCAGGACCCGGCTTGCGCTGCTGTGAGTTACGGCTTTTCAGCGCGCTCTTTCAGCCCTTTGAGGGTATTGAAAGGCGCATCGACCACAAACTTGTTGGCCAACCAGGAAGGCACGCTGCCGCCCGGCTCGGTGTGTACCTGATAGGTCACTTCGGTCAGGTTGTCACCTTTGGGCACCAGCTTCCAGAAGCCGTTGACCTGGGCAACCCGTACAAAGCCCTTTTCTTCCGGGATATAGGTCGGCAGGCCTTTGAGCGTGCGGGTCAGGCTGCCATCTGCGCCTTGGGTAGACGTTACCAGCAGCACCGAATCTCTCGGGGTAACCGGCCACGGTGTTTTGAACTGGGTGTAAGTCCAGCTCTGGTCGCCCTCATGCTTGAGCAGCTTTTGCGACTGGCACTCATGGATCCAGGCACAAGCGCTGGCCACGTCTTCCTGCAACTTGCTGATTTTGGCCAGTGGCGCCTTGATGGTCGTCACGCCCTGGTACGCCTTGTACTGGGAGCCGGCCACCTCACTCAGCGACACCTTGATGCCGTCCTGATCCTTGGCAACCTTCCAGTCTTCAGCCTGAGCCACACCCGCCAGCAGAGCGCTCAAACCACAGATCAATGCCACTTTATGCAACGAACCCATTGTCTTGTTCCTTATTGTTGAAGGTTTGTTCACTGGACACGAACACACTATGCAGCGGTCACCTGCTCCCACCAGCCAATCAGGTTGATGGCTTCTTCCCGATTGCTGCCGCACACCTCGATATCTGCCTTGAAATCACCACACACCGCAGGGCGTTGCGGCTGGCCGAACAAACCGCACAAGTAGTCGACAGAAAGATGCAGGCAGCGTTCCCCGGCAGGCTTGCCATTGGGCATACCGGGCAGCGGTGTACTGATGGAAGGGGCTATGCAGCATGCGCCACAGCCTTCACGGCAATTCATGACGTCAGCTCCTCGTTCGGGGCAAAGTGTGTTGATGACAAGGGATAGTACTCGCTGGAACAGGTGTTTGAAATTGACCGTTCAGCAGAATGTGCCGATAAATGACGGTGACTGATCAGTCAGTTTAGAAGGCTGTTTTACAGCGCTCGACACTTATTGTTTGAACTCGAAATCCAGTGCCGCACCTTCGATTTCATTGTGTCGATATTCATTGCGCAATTGCAGGTCCATTTCATTACTGAGCAAACGCCCATTGAGCTGAAAAGGACTTTCTTCGACAGACTTTTCGCCAAACATATTGGGCAGTAACGGTTTGTGCGCAGGCATGGCTACCGTGCCCAAGGGCCGCAGTTGCTTGACCATCTCGGGCGGCAGGCGCAGGTCGAGCTTGGCAGCAGGCAAGGGCTTTTTGGCGATTTCATGGGCCGACCGGGATTTTGTGGCGATTGGCTTACGCTTTTTGACCGGCGCTTTTTTCTCGCTGGCGGCAGGTTTTGCCGATGAATGGACAGATTGCGTCTGCGCAGAAGTGGATGCGGGGAGCACCGGATCTGCTGTTGCAACGACTGCATTGAGCGCACTCAAAACACCCATCAACACAAGACTCACACAATATGTCGCTTTCATAACTCCCACAGCTTTAACGGTTCAGGTGCGTATGCTCGCGCTTTACGCACAGGGGAACAAGGTAATTATAGTCAAAATGCCATACCGGCTATTGCAGAGCCACCATATAGACCTGCAGTTTCCTGGCAGAGCTGGTTGGCAAGCATGCCAAGCGTCATCAGGGCCCGCTCGGCTTCCCGATTCCAGGGCGTGCCGCAGTTTAACCGGATGCAATGATTGAACTGCTCGGTGTTACTGAAAATCAGCCCCGGCGCAATACTGATGCCTTGTTGCAGCGCCCGCACATGGAGCTCCTGGGTATTGACCCGGCCCGGCAAACTGACCCACAGGATAAAACCACCGCTGGGGCGAGACATCTGCGTCCCTTCCGGGAAATGCTGTTGCACCGCCAGCTGAAAAGCACTGAGGTTTTTTCTGTATTCCTGGCGGATATAGCGTAAATGGCGGTCGTAACCGCCATTTTCAAGGTAAGCCGCCACCCCCATTTGGGTCACGCTGCAGGCCGAATGGGTGGTAAAGGTTTGCAGGCGCTGGATTTCCTGCTGAAACTTGCCCGCAATCATCCAGCCGATTCGCACACCGGGTGACAGGGTTTTGGAAAAGCTCGAACAGTAGATCACCCGATCCAGGCGATCAAAGGCCTTCAAGGCCTTGGTGCGCCCGACCTCGAACATCAGTTCGCCATAGATATCATCTTCCACAATCTGGATATCAAAGTCCGAGGCCAGGCGTAGCAGCTGCTTTTGCCGCTCTTCAGGCATGGTCCCACCCAGGGGGTTGCTCAGGCGCGTGGTCAGCACCAATGCCTTGATCGACCATTGATTGGCGGCCAGTTGCAGGGCTTCAAGGCTCATGCCGGTGGCCGGGTCACTGGGGATTTCAATGACTTTCAAACCCAGCAGGTCAGCCAGTTGCAACAAGCCGTAGTACGTTGGCGACTCCGCCGCGATCAGGTCTCCGGGGCGGGTCAGCACCCGTAATGACATTTGCAGGGCATCGACACAGCCGTGGGTGATGATCACTTCAGACGGATCGACCACCACGCCAGCATCGCGCATGCGTATTGCCACCTGGCGGCGCAGGGGTTCGAAGCCGGGGCTGAACATATAGCTGAACGCCCGCGGGCTGTGAAAGCGGGTGACCTTGGCCAGTTGCTGGTGCAAAGCGCGTACAGGCAGGTAATCGACACTGGGCACCGCCGCTCCCAGCGGGAACACACCTTCGCGGCGGGACTCGACCAGGACTTGCTGGATAATGCTGCTGCGGGTGACCAGCCCCGGACGCTCGACACGGGCGATATCCGGAGTGGGTGCGGTAAGCGCCGGGGTCTGGTGCACATAATATCCGGACTGCGGCCGTGCCCGGATCAACCCCTGGTCTTCAAGATTGGCGTAGGCCTGCAACACCGTGGCATGACTGACGTTGAGCTGCGAGCTCATCTTGCGCACCGAAGGCACACGCTCGCCCGGCTGATAAACGCCACGCCGGATATCTTCAGCCAGCTGCTGAGCGATACGTTGGTAAAGCAAAAGGTTGGTCATGGCGCTGCACTCGATGTTCAGGCTTTGTTTTTATGGGGAACAATACCGGAACAGTTTAGAAGTGTACGGGCACAGTTGTCACTTATCTAAGCCGTACAGCGCGAGTGCGGGGGTAACTGTATGGGTGCGGACAATGCAGCTGTGGGAGCGAGATTTGCCCGCGATGGCAGCACCGCGGTACGCCTGGCACACCGAGCCGCTCCAATCGCGAGCAAGCCCGCTCCCACAGTCCAGGCAAATCCCGGTTTTAGCGAGCGGCGCCCAACTGGCCTTTTTCGTCCGAGAAGACGATTTCAACACGACGGTTCTGGGCCCGGCCGCGCTCACTGGCGTTCACATCCACCGGGTACTGGTCGCCATAACCTTCCACCTGGATACGTTTCTCGTCGATACCCAGGTCGATCAGCACATCCGCCACTGCCTGGGCACGGGCCATGGACAACTTGAGGTTATCCTCCGTGCCGCCCGTGCTGTCGGTGTAACCCTCAATCCGCACAATGCGCTTGGGGTTGAGTTGCAGAAACTGCACCAGTTTGAGCACCGTGCGGTTGGCCGAATTTTTCAAATCGGCTTCGCCTGTATCAAACAACACGTCACCCAGGGTCATGACCAGGCCACGATCGGTCTGGGTCGTGGCCAGGCTGACGATTTGCTCTTCCAGCCATTGGCCCTGCTGCTGAACGCTTAACAGCTTGGCCTCCCGCAAGGCCAGTTGCAGTCGCTGACGCTCCAGCTCGAGCTTGGCCGCGCGCTCTTCATTCAGCACCTGCTGGGTGTGCTCACGGGCGATTTCGCTGTAACGCTGGCTCAAGTAGGCGTAATGCGCAACGTCATCACCGCTGCCCCAATAGCTGGACAACCGGTCAGCACGCGCCAGGGACTCACCGGAGCGGATCACGTCCTTGGGAGCGATGCGCAATACATTGGTATCTTCCTTGACGGCCTGGAAGTCGGTACCGGCCTGCTGCAAGGCCTGCTGGCTGTTGTGATGGCCGGTGCAACCGCTCAGGCCGATAGCCAGCGCCCCCATGTAAGCTGCGGACTTGAGGCTCATTGCGCCTCCGCCAGTTGTTTGCGCAAGCGCGCGATACGGGTATTGAGCACGTTCAATTGTTCCTGGCTTTTTTGCGTCAGCACACGAGCTTCAGCCAAGCGGGCGTCAAGCTCCGCCTGTTCAGCCTGCATGCGCGCGTCCTTGTAAGATTCATCTGCCATATCGGCCAGCGCTTGGGCCAACTTGTCTTCGGCTTGTTTAAGCTCGGCCAGGTCATCGGCTTTTGCACCCACCGCCTTGGCTTGCTCCAGGGCCTGCTCGGTCAAACGCAATTGTTCATTCGGCGCAGGATCGGCTGCACACCCCGCCAGAGCCACAACGGCCAGGGCAGCGAAAAGAGGTCGAATTGTCACTAGGGATTCCTACTGTTTTGGGGCGCTGAGCGGTTGTTGCAGCTGGGTTTTCCACCGCTCCAGATTGCGTTGCACTACCGCCTCGGTCAGGCCGGAGGCGGGCAATTCTGTCATCTTTTTGGCGAGCTGTCCGCGCAACCACGGCTCATTACAGGCTGAGTCATGGGAAACAGCCAAAAACAGCCCTGGCTGATCGACAGGTTGCGGATGTGCCAGCAAATCATCGGCGATGCCCAGGGTTTGCGCAGTGACCATACCGGCATAACGACCGGCCAGTACATACTCGGCCTGCCCCAGCAGCAGCTTCTGAAAAGCCTGGGTCAACCCGGGCTGGGGCTCCAGGGTCAGTTGATGACGGGCAAACTCATTGAAGGTTTCGCTTAAACGGGCCTTTTCCGAGACCGCGCCCTTGTGCCCATGCAAGTCTGCGGGCGTTTCGTAGATCAGGGGAGAATCTTTGCGCGTCCACACCAGATAATCGTTGCGCACCAGCGGCGGGTGGATGTAATCGAAGGAAGAAAGCCCGGCCACGGTCAGCGGAGCATCGAGCAGCAAGTCCATGCGTCCGGTACGAACCTCGTCATGGGCCTGGGCACGCTTGCCGCCATAGAGCACTTCAACCTTGATCCCCAGCTCGTGGCCAGCCTGCTGGATCAGGTCGGCACTGGCGCCGATCAAATGGGCAGGGTCGGCCGGATCACGCCACAGGTAAGGCGGGGCATCGGGGCTGCCGGTGACGATCAGGCGTTCGCATTTGCCCGCCGCCTCGGACAGCAATGGCAAAAACACCAACCCTGCCAGCAGCCTGCTGATCTGACGCATATCCATACCCTACACTCCCTCCACACAATTGACAGGCATTAAAAAGCCCGGTTACCCGGGCTGTGAAAACAGGCAGGACACTGAGTGCCCTACCCTTCCCCACGCCCCGGTAACCGGGCCCTTTATAAGTGAAGCAACTGGATTAAACCAGTTTCTCCAGCTCAGGCACAGCTTCGAACAAGTCCGCTACCAGGCCGTAATCGGCCACCTGGAAGATCGGTGCTTCTTCGTCCTTGTTGATCGCAACGATCACCTTGGAATCTTTCATCCCGGCCAGATGCTGGATCGCGCCGGAAATACCGACCGCAATGTACAGCTGTGGCGCAACGATTTTACCGGTCTGGCCAACCTGCATGTCGTTGGGTACGAAGCCTGCGTCCACAGCGGCGCGGGATGCGCCAACAGCAGCGCCCAACTTGTCAGCCAGGGTGTACAGCAGCTTGAAGTTGTCACCGTTCTGCATGCCACGGCCGCCAGAAACCACAACCTTGGCTGCGGTCAGCTCAGGACGGTCCGACTTGGCCAGCTCTTCGCCAACAAACGACGAAGTGCCTGCATCGTGAACCGCTGCAACCGCTTCAACCGCTGCCGAACCACCTTGCGCAGCAACCGGGTCGAAACCGGTGGCGCGTACGGTGATCACTTTGACCGGCGCAGTGGACTGTACGGTGGCAATGGCGTTACCGGCGTAAATCGGACGAGTGAAGGTGTCGGCGCTAACCACCGAAATGATCTCGGAGATCTGATCAACGTCCAGTTGCGCAGCAACGCGCGGCAGGATGTTTTTGCCGTTGGAAGTAGCTGCAGCCAGGATATGGCTGTAGCCAGCGCCCAGCTCTGCAACCAATGGCGCAACGTTTTCAGGCAACTGATGGGCGTAGGC